>DATKYX010000125.1:0-11522 GCA_035528255.1 Dehalococcoidales bacterium
ATTTTGAGTCCGTCTTTTTCGTCTTTGATGTAGCTTAGCTCGGCTATGCCCTTGATATCGACCATGTAGGGGGGGGAGACCAGTCCCTGCCGCATCAAGACCAGCAGCGATTGCCCGCCGCAGATTACCTTGCAATCATCCTGGTATTTATCCAGCAGGGCAAGGGCTTCTTTGAGCGTCTTGGGAGCAAAGTGTTCGAATTCTTTTATCATTCCTAAGCCTCCGTTTCCATTTCTCTAGCCACCCACCTGACTCTCTAGTTTCTTCTGCAGGTTGCTGGTGAATTCCTCGCCTACCTTTTTGACCTTGGCGCGCATTATCCTCTCGCCGAAGGTAGCCAGTCGGCCGACTATGTTCACCTTGGAACTGTAGGCAATCTCCACCTCGCCGCCAGCAATTTCTTTCATGTCAACGATAGTCTCCTGGGTAAAGGTGCCGGCACCGCCCATAGCAGAACCCTTCCCCACCGCCTTGAGATGCTTGGGTGGGGTGACCTCGCTCATGGTCTGGATGAAATTGAGTTTGACGCTGATGGGGCCTACCTTCTGTTTGACGATGCCTTCCCAGGTCTTGTCGTCAACGGGTTCCATTTTTTCGGCTCCGGGGATACAGGAAACCAGTGTACCTGGCGCCAACAGAAAGTCCCAGACCTTCTGAATCGGCGCTTTCATAGTGAACTTTCCTTCGATTAACATCTTGACTTAATCCTCCTCTTTAGTATTAGAGCATCTCGTTAATATACGGGTCTTTGGTCAGGGTGGGGAGTTTAGGCATAGTGAACTTGCCGTTGGAACTCTTCTTCGATAGGGGCAGGTTCTTTAACGCTTCCGGCAGACATCCCCGATACTTTTCGCAATAACACAAAAGATAGTGCCGTCCTCTATATACGGGACAGTCCTTGCACAGAGTCCCCGAAAAGGGACATATCATTTTCGCCTTAGCCATTAGCGTGGTTCTTTCCGGTTATTTTGTTGTCCCAGCTATATTTTTGCATAATAACCTGGTACTATGCAAATTTTTTCGAGGTTATGAGCTGGGTTTGATTTCCGGGCTATCCCAGTCTTTCATAGGCCTCATCCACTCCGCTTTCTCGACGAACTCGTCATGCGCCAGGGGTACCGGCGGGTGGCAGAGGAATTGCGGGTCGAATTCGTCCTTGACCTTGAGCAGCCAGGTATGGTAGTTAGGCCCGTAGGCGGGCCCGGTGAGGTATAACGGCTGGTGAGGGCCCAGCAGCGAAGTGTAGAAGCGTTTCTTTATATTCTCCTTGGATGTTTGCAGGTAGAAGTGGTCGACGCCGTCGGTGTTTACGTCGGGGTCCCAGTAGACGAGGAATTCGGAGTAGCCCTGGTGGCCGAGCTCGAAGCTCTGGAACCAGCCGGGGTCGCCGTAGTCGGGCATGAGCGGCGGGGTGTAGCCCTGCTTCTTCAGCGCGGCGTAGTTTTCTCCGTGGGGTATGGCGTGAGAGAGTGTTTCGATGACATAGTCCACCGAGATATAGCCGCCGCACATCAGCCACATCCCCGCCGAGTCGGCGTTCTTGAACCAGGACTCGTCGGAGGGGCGGGTGCGGCGGGCTTGGCCGCCGAGCTCGGTTATAATCTCGTTGAGTATCTTCTCTTCGTATTCCATCTGCTCTTCACAGGTGAAGGCGATGAGCAGGACGCGCAGCAGGTGGAAGCTGGCGATGGATTCCTCGCTTTCCTGCGACCAGATATCCCAGAAGTCCTCTTTGCAGGTGGCTTTGGCGATGGCGCGCCAGAATATGGGAACCTTGGTCACACCGCCCCCGATTTCCGCCTTAGCCATCTCGAACATGGCCTTTTTCATGGAGTCCTTGCTGGGCATGGTGAAGTTTATCCATTTTACCCGCTTGACCGGAAGCTCCAGGGTGGTGAAGGGCGAAATGCCCGTCGGCACCAGCTTTTCGGGCTGGAAGGGCAGGAGCTTTATGGCCATCTTGGTGACGATGCCGAGGCAGCCCCTGAGGCCGGTGAAACCGCGCAGCAGTCCTCTCAGGTCGGGGCCGGGTCCCTCGCCCCAGAAGGAGTCTTCCCCGGTGGCCAGCGAGCCCATTAAGACCACCTCGCCGTCGGGCAGGACCAGTTCGGTGCCCAGGATGCGGCGGTGGGGCAGGCCGATGCGATAGCTTAAGGGCGACCAGCCGTCGCCTATCATGTTGGCGATGGCGGAACACTGGGAGCCTCCGCCGCCTACAATAATATAGCAGCCCCGCTTCATCGCCTCTTCCTGGAGTTGGGAGTAGATAACCCCCGACCCCACCGTGGCGTAGAGGTGCTTGTCGTCAATCTCGAAGTCGTCCATACGCTTCAGGTCGACCAGCAACTCGTCATCGACGTGGCAGTGGGAGCGGGGGCCGTACCAGCCGGTGCTGTAGGGGACATAGGGGACTTTATAGCGGTTACAGGCCTTGACTATCTTCTGGACTTCCTCGGTAGTACGCGGCATAGCGACACAGCCGGGTATCTTGGTCATTACCCGCTCGTAGCCTAATCCGGCCTCATAGCCGCCGGGTCCGGACCGATAGCCTTCGCAGATCGCGGGTTCGGACGAAATATATTCTTTGCCGACAATAGCTTCCAGCGCTTTATATGCTTCTTTGGATATAGCCATGATTTAGCCTCCTTAGCCTCTATATTGCCGCCAGGATGATTTCAGAAATATCGAACACCTTTACTTTTCCGCCGTCCTTGCTTACGGCCTGGGCGAAGTTCTCCTTGCACCAGGGGCAGGTGGAAACGATAGCCTCAGCCCCGATTGCCTCTACCTCTTGCAGCCTTTCCTTGGCTGCCCAGGAAGCGAAGTCGGGGAAGGCTTCCCTGGTGCCGCGACCCGCGCCGCAGCAGAAAGCGTTTTCTTTCATTCTTATCATTTCCACCAGCTCGACGCCGGGGATAGCCTGTAAAATATCGCGGGGTTGCTGGTAAACGCCGTTGGTGCCGCGCCGACGGTCTAGTCGGGGGCTTACCATGCCCCACTCTCCGCGCTCACCCTCCCAGGGAGTCCAGGGCTCGCTCAAGCGGCTCAGGCTGCAGGAATCGTGGTAGGTGAGGCGCAAATCAACCTTCTTTTTGAGTTTAAGCGAGCCTTTCTTGATGAGTTCGTCGACGAATTCCACCAGGTGGACGACCTTGAAACCCAAGTCATCAGTTGAGATATCGAGCAGCTTGGGGTAGTCGACCTTCCACATCCGGTAGCCTTCGGCGCAGCTCAGCAGCAGGGTTTTTGCCCCTGACTTTCTGACTTCTTCGACATTGCGCTTAGCCAGCTCGCGAGCCTCGTCAGCCATGCCCACCGAGTAGAGGATATTGCCGCAGCACCATTCGTCGGGCATGAGCATGAACGGAGTACCTGAGGCTTTGAGTATCTTGGCTGTCGCCTGGGCAATCTCGGGGCTGGTGTAAGCCGCCGAGCAGCCGACGAAGTAGAGCACATCGGCTTTTGCGGCTGGTTTGACGTCACCGGGCAGCCACTTGTTGCGGTTGGCGTGGGGGGAGCCGAAGCGGTTATGCTTTTCGGCTATATTCTGGGCCACCTTTTTGTGCTCGGGCATGGGGCCCTTGCCGTCCTTGGCCGCCTTGATGCGAAGCGCCTCCAGGGAAAGCTCTATCTCCAGGTCGAGGTTACGTTTGCAGCCAACATCGCAGGCGCCGCAGAGGGTGCAGGCGTAGAGTATCTCGAGCAGTTCGTCGGAATATTCCATCCTGCCTTCGAGCATAGCCAGCCCGATTCTCATCTTGCCGTAGGCGCCGTAGGAGTCGAACAGGTATTTGGTGGCGCTGGGGCAGCGGGTGCTGAAGTTTACCCCGGACATGTAGATATGGTCGACCCAGGTGCATCCCTTGCACTTGATGCACTTGCTCATGTCGTATTCGAAATTATCTAAGTTGGTTACATCCAGCTTTACTTTGCCTTTGAGCATCTTTAATCCTCCCTAGAAGCACAGATTACCCGGGTTCATTATATTATTGGGGTCGAAGAGCTTTTTCACCCTTTTCAGGATGGCGGCGTAGCCGTTGGCTCTATCATAGACCATATTAGCCCACTCACCGTAGGGGCGGCTGAAGAGAGCCCCCTGGTCGAACAGGGTCTTGGCGGCTTCGCTGGCCAGTGTCCGCACCCGTTCCACTTCGGGGCGGCTGGTGGGGTCGTAGAAGAGGTTGAATTCAACCTGGCAGGCCCGATTATGCTCTATGGGCTGGATGTAGCTGCCGAGGTCGCTTTCGGGGCAGCCGTGACGGGAGGCCATCGATTCCATCTTCTCGATGAACTTGGGCGCCAGCGTCGGCTTGGTGATGAAGAAGAGGCTGTGGCAGCCGCCCTTGCTGCGGTTCTTCCAGTAGGTTATTTCCTTGGGCCAGGGTTTGCGGAGCATGCCCAGCAGTTTTTCGCCCGAGCCGGGAAGCCCGGGGAGGTTATCGCCGAACGATATTTCGGGGAACTCGTTTTTGATAATATCGTTGAGCGTTTTTTCTTCGTATTTAATCTTGCCTTCGGGGTTGCGGTAGTGTCCGCTGATGACCAGAATGAGCGTCCAGGGCGGCAGGGACGACCTCAGCGAGGCGAATTCTTTCTTCATATCCGTCGCCATTATCGCCGCCAGGTCGGTATTGTTCAGCAGCAGGCACTCCTGGCCGATTCTTATCCTTAAGATTCGATACAGAAATTCCATGACCTCATTGAGGTCTTTAACCGGAGCCAGGAACATCTTGTCTTTCTGGGTTATGTATTCGGTCTTGAGGTTGGTCCAGGTCACCACCCCCATCGTCCCCTGAGCCGCCTGTAAAAATCGGTAGAAGTCCAGGCCGGGCCCCGAGGGGTTGGCTCCTTTGGAGGGGGAATCGGGGTAGCCCATTACGCTGGCCGAGCCGGTGCGGAAGACCTCCGCGTTGGGCCAGACGACTTCCATGCTCTGCATCGGTTCGCCGTAGTCATAGACGGTGTTGGTGATGACTTCCCTTTCCAGGTTGTCGGTGAGTACCGAGCGCTGGGGGTGGGGGAGGAGGGGCATCATTACCCTGAAGCCCTTCTCTTCCAGGTGGTCGGTGAGCTGTTCCCAGGTTACCCCCGCTTCAAATCTTACCCGTCGGTTGAAGTCATCGACCTCGAAGATGCGGTTCATCCGGGTAAGGTCGAGGATGATGCCGCCTTTCTTGGGTATGGCCGCCCCGTAGAAGTGCACCCAGGAGCTGACCGGCACCACCGGCAGCGAATGGTCGTTGGCTACTTTGATAACCTTTTGTACTTCCTGGGTGTCTTTGGGCTTGACCGCATATTCGGGCGCTCCCGCCGGTAAGAGACTGAAGTCTTTAGCGTAGGTTTCTAAAGCTTTGGGGTCGTCGGAGAAATTCTCGACGCCGACGATTTCCACAAGCTTATCTCGTCTGTTCATAGTTTTACCTCCCGCTTTACTATGGTACTTTTGCTGTCAGAAAAATCGACCCTTAATTTATAGTGGGTCTGAAGTATAGTTGCCTCAAATCGGCGCAGGACATCAGACAGCGAGGGCTGGTGCCCTTTTGCCCAAAAAAGGATAGCATAAAAGAATGTTGGATGGCAACTTTTTTTACCCTGAAACACTGAAGGGAAAACTTGCCGATAGTGAGGTAGAAGCCGTGGTTCCAGATGGCCGATTGGATCAGGAGCGGGACGGCTTGTCCGGGCCGCTGCCGCTCTTTTTCCTGGTGGGGGTGGGTGTTTTAGAGGGCGCATCAAGGACATACTTTTCCGCTGTGAATGGGGAGTAGCCGATGGAAATTTTCCTGCCGCCCTCCGTAATCACCAACCCGATACCACATCTGGGACACGCCTGATTCTGGGGGAATTGCAACGCCCAGCCAGAACAGTGATAGGCACACTTTGGACATTTGCCTTCTAGCATACCTTATCATACTTTTTGGAAGGCTTCGGCGTCAAGTTTACTGTATGGGAGGGGGAGCAGGTTTTCGTCCTTTTAAACTTCTTTAATTGCGTTCATGCTCCGTTTTACTGCCAAATCCGAGCGATATGTTGAGTAAACGCTATTTTTCCGCTTATCTACGGCTGTTGCGCCCTGTTATTTGGAGCCAATTGACTATTATCGACTATAATCAGGTTTGGGGGGGTGAGGGGGGCTTTATTTGCCGATAGAGTCGAGGTAACGCTTATACCAGGCCAGCTGGCTTAGTACCCTGGCGGCGCGGCGGGGGCTGGGATAGACCGGGATGCCTTCCCGGCTGAAGAGGGAGGCGACCTCGGGGTCTGAGGCGAATTCGACGGCCGGCTTGACCATGAATACCGGCTTTTCGTCCCGCTTGACCCGCAGGCTGAGCTGGTCCAGGGCGCTTTCTTCCGCTCGGCGGAAAGCCTTAATCTCCTCTTTATCGAACATGGTGGTGAGGCGGTCGGTGTTAGCCCCGATGGGCGCCTGCAGCAGGATGGCGTCTATATTTTTATCATCCATCATGGCGAAGAGGGAGGGGAAGATAACCGGGTTTTCCGCCATGCTGATACCGGCCATATCCACCGGGTTGGCGTGGGACCAGCGCGGCGGCAGTTGGGCGTTAAGCTTTTCTATTGTAGCCGGAGCCAGCGGGGGTATCTCCAGCCCTTCTTTTTCGCAGGCTTCGGCGGACATTACCCCCAGCCCGCCCCCGATAGTCAGGATGCCTATCTTTTTACCGTGGGGTAACGGCTGGTAGAGCAGGGCGGTGACGACGTCGCAGAGCTCGTCGTCGTCTTCTACCCTGAGCACTCCCGCCTGGTGGAACGCCGCCGCATAGACTTCTTCCGAGCCGGCCAGGGTGGCGGTGTGGGACATGGCGGCTTCCGCCGATGCCTTGGTTGCCCCTGTCTTGATGACGATAACCGGCTTATGGGGGGTAATCTTTTTAACCAGTTCGAAGAAGCGCCTGCCCTCTCTAAGTCCCTCAATATAGGCGGCGATTATCTTGGTGTCTTTATCGTTCGCCAGGTATTCGAAGTAGTCGGTAAAGTGTATGTCGGCTTCGTTGCCAGTGCTGATGAATTTGCTGAAGCCGATGCCCGACATCATGCCGCGGTGGAGTATGCGGTGGCCGTAGTTACCGCTCTGGGAGACGAGAGCCACGGGGCCGGGGGGGGTGTCGAAGGTCCAGGCCAGGGTGGAGAGGTGGGAGGAGGTATCGGCATGGCCCATGGTGTTGGGCCCGATGAAGCGGATGTTCCCTTGGCGGGCGACCTTGACCAGGTCGGCTTCGAGTTTGATGCCCTCACCGCCGCTTTCGGCGAAACCGCCGGAGACAACCACCGCCGCTTTTACCCCTTTTTGGGCGCATTCGCGGATTACCTTGGGCACCCGCGGGGAGGCGACGACGATGACAACCAGTTCCACCGGCCCGGGGATATCGAGCACGCTGGCATAAGCTTTAACGCCCATAACCTCGGCGGCGTTGGGGTTGACCGGGTAGATTTTTCTCCGGGCGGGGGCAAGGAGATGCTTCATAATGCCGTATCCCCAGGAGCCGGGGTTATTGGAGGCGCCGATGACAGCCACCGTGTTGGGGGCAAAGAGATATTGCCAGTTAATCTTTCGGTTCTGTTTGGTGTCGCTGTTTTTCAAGATTTTTCACCCGGTTTTTACTTTAGATTCTACACGCTGGATATATTATAAGACAAGTTTAGCCTTGAGTTGACGACTGAGGAGGTATCACGGTAAATAGTTATTCTATGCTATAATCTTAAAAAAGGTGATGAGACCGGAGGAGGTAGCTATGCCCAGGCATATCTTTCGGGGTCTGTTAGTTCTTTTTCTGGTGGTTCTGGCAACGGTATTGCTGGCCGTGCCGGTTGCCGCCGCTGAGGTGCGCGGGCTGGAGAACGTCACCATCGGCAGCGGAGAGGTTGTTGACGACGACCTTTATGTGGCCGGCAACACCATTACCATCGACGGCACCGTTAACGGCGATCTCTGGGCCGTCGGCGGCACCGTCACCATCAACGGCAGGGTCAACGGCGACGTGGTGGCTGCCGTCGGCACGCTGAACATCGACGGCGAGGTGAGCCAGGCGGTGCGGGTGGCGGCGGGGACGATTAACATCGGCGGTTATATCGGCGACGACCTGGTGGTCGGCGGCGGCGATTTGACGATAGGCAGTAGCGCCGTCATCGGCGGCGACCTTCTTTTTGCCGCCGGCAAGGTTAGCGTTGACGGCGTTATCAGCGGTTACATCAGGGGCGCCGGCGATGAGGTTAGCCTGGCCGATGGGGTGGGGGGAGACGTCTGGGTGGGGGTCGGCGAGTTGACCGTAGCTTCCAGCGCCGTTATCAGCGGCGACCTGACCTATGTCGGTGAGGATGAGGCCGATATACAGTCCAGCGCTCAAATCGGGGGCACGGTTACCCATAACCTGCCCAAGGAATGGCCGTTTAAGTGGGGTATCATCTCCAACGTATTGGGTCGTTTGCTCAGCTTCCTGATGATTCTGATAATCGGTATAATCATCGTCGTGGCGGCGCCGAGGAGAATGGCCCTGATGGCCGATACCATAAGAGATAAGCCCTGGTGGAGCCTGGGGTGGGGGGCTATCGTCCTCTTCGGCACCCCGGTGGCGGCTGTGATCGTCTGCTGCACCGTCATCGGCATACCCCTGGGGTTAATTGCCCTGGCTCTTTACGGTATAGCTCTCTATCTGGCCCAGATACCGGTGGCGCTGTTTATCGGGCGGTGGATAATCGGCTACTTTGCCAAGACGGATTCCCGGGGCGTCATGATAGGGGCGCTGGCTCTGGGACTGGCTATCTTTTGCCTGCTGCGGATGATTCCCTACCTGGGCTTTTTCATCGGGCTGGCGGGGGTGCTCTTCGGTCTGGGGGCGGCCCTGGTTTCTTTAGAAAATAACCGTTTGAAGCGGAGTTAAGCGATGGCAAAAGCAAAAACGGCTGTGGCTAAATACGAGGTGGTTATTATCGGGGGTGGTCCGGCGGGGCTTACCGCCGGGCTTTATACCGCGCGGGCGGGGCTTAAGAGCCTGCTCATCGAGCGCGGCGCCTTCGGCGGGCAGATATTGGACGCGCCGCTGGTGGAGAACTACCCCGGTTTTCCCGAGGGCATCTCCGGCGCCGAATTGGGCGCGCTTATGCACCAGCAGGCGATTAAGTACGGGCTAAAGACGGTAACGGCTGAGGTCACGGGCGTGAAAGCGGGACGGACGCACAAGATTGCTGCCGACGGGCGCAGCTTCGAGGCTAAGGCGGTTATTATCGCCGCCGGCTCGGAGTACAGCAAGCTGGGCGTTCCCGGCGAGGAAACGCTGGTGGGGCACGGCGTGTCCTACTGCGCCACCTGCGACGGCTTTTTCTTCCGCAAGCGGGAGGTGGCCGTGGTGGGAGGGGGCGACGCCGCCATCACCGACGCCATAGAGCTGGCCCAGCACGCCAGCAAGGTTTACGTGATACACCGCAGGGACGAGCTACGGGCGGGGGAGGTGCTCCAGAGGCGGGCCAAGGCGCAACCCAAGATAAAGTTTATCTGGGATAGCGTGGTGGAGGAGATTGTGGGTGGGGAGGTGGTCAAGGCGCTTAAATTGCGTAACGTGAAAACCAAGAAGTCTTCCACCCTGGAGGTGGCGGGCGTTTTTGTCGCCGTGGGGCTTAAACCCAACAGTCAGCACTTCGCTAATATATTGAAGCTGAGCAAGACCGGGCACATCAGCACCGATGGAACGATGGCGACTCCGGTCCCCGGGCTTTTTGCCGCGGGCGATGTTCGCCAGAGTTCGGCCCGCCAGGTTGCTACCGCTGTCGGCGACGGCGCTACCGCCGCCCTGGCTGCCTTCAATTATATAAAGGGATAAAAGATGGGGTGGGATGGTGGCGACCCCGGGGGGATTCGAACCCCCGATCTCCACCGTGACAGGGTGGCATGTTAGACCGCTACACCACGGGGCCGTTTCAGTAAGCAAAGTCTATCAGGGGTGCCCTGCTCTGTCAAGCTAGGCTCAAGCCCGGCTATTGTTGCATTATTGGTTGTATGATATAATAGCTAATCTCAACTTGTGAAGGAGCGCATGGTTACTAAGGAGAATATGGTTACCGAAGAAAGTAAGCAGCTTCGCGATTACGAGCTGGTGGTGATTATCAGCCCCGAAGTCGCCGACGACGGTATTGACAGCATAATGGATAATGTCAGCCGCCTGGTTACCCGGGACGGCGGCACGGTTGACGAAGTAGACCGCTGGGGTAAGCGCAAGCTGGCGTATCCCATTAAACATTTTCTGGAAGGCAATTATGTTCTGGTCCGATGCAAGATGAAACCGTCATCGGGCAAAGAGCTTGAAGCCAGTCTACGAATTTCTGAGGAGGTGCTACGGCAGTTACTGGTAAGAGTGGATAGCTAATTTAAGGAGCAACGCCTGTTTCCTACGGATTTGGGTGAGGGCGAAAGGAGTTTATGGCGATGTTGACCCTGAACAAAGTGATGATTATAGGAAATGTTGGCACTGAACCCGAAATGCGTTTCACCCCTAACGGCAACCCGGTAACCTCGTTCCGTGTTGCCACCAACAGAGTTTACACCACCCCCGAAGGCGAGCGTAAGCAGGAAACGGAATGGTTTACCGTAGTCGCCTGGAACAGACTAGCTGAGAATTGCAACCAGTATCTGACCAAAGGTCAGCGTGTTTATGCCGAGGGCAGGCTGCATACCCGTAGCTGGGAGGGCCAGGATGGGCAGCAGCGCTCCCGGTCGGAGATAGTGGCTAACCGGGTGCTCTTCCTTGACCGACAGGCAATGGCTCCCGTTTCCGGGGAGGGGGGCGAGGAGGCTGCTCACAGCGAGCCGGAGCCGGCGGTGGAGGATGTGCCCTTCCCCGATGAGGGCTAGAAATCTACTAGAAGGGTTTAGGTAACATAATAAGAGGTGGCTAGAAGAACAGCAGACGAATCGAGGGGTAGAAGGCCGGGCAGGTCGAGATATGTACCGAGGCGCAAGTTTTGTTCCCTCTGCGTCGATCACATAAAGGTAATAGATTATAAAGACCCGGCTAAGTTGCGTCATTTCATAACGGATAGGGGTAAGATTGGACCCCGGCGTAAGACCGGTACCTGTGCCAAGCATCAGCGCGCTCTGGCGCTGGCCATAAAGAGGGCGCGGCACTTAGCCCTGCTGCCTTATGTACCGACGCATATTCATATGACAGGGGGCGTTGGTGTACGCGATTAGTTCGATATAGGGTGACTTTATTCTTTTCCGATACCCCTATGAATCCGCTTTATCCCTCTCCCTTTGACACCCCAGAGATTACAGAAGTATAATCATCCTGATTTAATTACGGAGTTGTTGTGCCCAAGAGAACTTATCAACCAAAGAAAATTCCCAGAAAACGAGAGCACGGCTTTCGGGCCAGAATGAGTACCCGTGGCGGTCGAGATGTCTTGAAGGCACGACGGCTTAAGGGACGTAAGCGCTTGACCGTGGTGTAACCATGCGAGGTGAAGAATACCTTACCAGGTCGGAGCAGTATACCCTGGTCTATGAGAAGGGT
>DATKYX010000126.1:0-5521 GCA_035528255.1 Dehalococcoidales bacterium
CAGGGCGTTGCCGCTGACCACCGCCCAGCCGACAAGCCCGGCCATGATGATAACGACGAATATCTTTATTACGGTGAATGTCTTAAAGCTCATTAGTTTCCTCCGCTATTCCTCGTATTGAAAAACCTCTTCCAGCGATACGCTAAAAGCGCGGGCAATCTTAAAAGCCAGCTCGATGGATGGCACGTACTTGCCCTGCTCCAAAGCGATTATGGTCTGGCGCGTGCAGCCGGCGCGGTTGGCCAGCTCCTCCTGTGTCATCTCGCCATGGTCGAAGCGCAGCCGGCGTATCTGGTTATTTATCCTAGCTCTCGCCATGCTTCACCTTTCGACCGTAGAGTAGCAGGGCGGTGATGGCCTGCGTCAGTATCAGCGTCACCCCGCCGCCGATGACGATGAACAAGGGGAAATAGACGGGGACGGTCTCGCTGCCGCTGTCCATATAGGTGATAGCCAGCGCCAGCAGCAGGGCGGCGACGAAGCTGTAGGATACCCCGGTCGCCCAGAGGGAGGCTTTGCGGAATATCGCTTTATCCCGTTCGTCGGTAACGGCTTTCAATCGGCCTTTCAGGATGCTGGCGACAATATTCATGATGACCAGGGCGGCAAAGGCGGCGGCGCAGAGCCAGTAGAAGGTCATTTTCATGGGCTCGTCCTGCCAGTAGAAAATGGTGCCGTTTAGTGTGAAAAGCACCGCCCAGCCGATAATCAGGGCACCGAATATGGCCAGCTGCGCCCAGGCGGTTTTCTGACTTATGGTCATTTTTCCCTCCTTAAGTAATCCAGACGATACATATTGTAAAGCATAAAATACTAAATGTCAAGTACTTTTTACATTCTTTTATAAAAATGCCCCCAAAGTTAAAGATTCTGCGGTGTTACGCGCTAGAGCAGCGTGCCCTGGGGTGGCTTTTTGTTGTAGGGCAGTCCCAGGTGCTCGTAGGCGAGCTGGGTGGCTAACCGGCCTCTCGGCGTCCGCTCCAGGAAGCCGAGCTGTAAAAGATAGGGCTCATAGACGTCCATGATGGTATCCGCCTCCTCACTGATGGCGGCGGCGATGGTATCTAAGCCCACCGGCCCCCCGTTGAACTTTTCGATGATGGTGAGCAGCACCTTGTGGTCTATTTCGTCCAGGCCGATGCCGTCCACTTCGAGCTTGGATAACGCCTCGACGGCTACCGGCTGGGTAGCCACGCCGTCGGCCATCACCTGGGCGTAGTCCCTGACCCTTTTCAGCAGGCGGTTGGCCACGCGGGGCGTGCCCCGGGCGCGGCGGGCTATCTCACTCAAGCCCTCCCCATCCGCCTTTACGTTCAGGATAGCGGCCGAGCGCTCGAGGATGGTTTTTATGGACGCCTCATCGTAGAAATCGAGGCGATAGACGGCGCCGAAGCGGTCTCGCAAAGGGGGGCTGAGCATGGCGAAGCGGGTGGTGGCGCCGATGAGGGTGAAGTCGGGCAGGTTCAGGCGCAGGCTGCGGGCGCCCGCCCCCTTACCGATAACGATATCCAGCCCGAAATCCTCCATGGCCGGATACAATACCTCTTCCACCGCCCGGTTGAGGCGGTGAATCTCGTCGATAAAGAGAACGTCGTGGCTGTGCAGGTTGGTGAGGATGGCCGCCAGGTCTCCGCTGCGCTCCACCGCGGGCCCCGAGGTAATCCTGAGGTTTACCCCCATTTCGGCGGCGATGATATAAGCCAGGGTGGTCTTGCCCAGCCCGGGCGGCCCGTAAAGCAGGACGTGATCCAGCGCCTCGCCCCTACCTTTAGCTGCGGTGATGGCTATCCTCAGGTTTTCCTTGACCTTATCCTGCCCGGTGAAGTCGATAAAGGAGCGGGGGCGGAGGCTGGTGTCGAGGGTGGTATCCTCGGTTTTGGGTTTGCCTGAAATAATGCGCTCTATTTGACTCACCCCCTGCCTTCACCCTAATTATAGCACATATAAATCGGCCTAAAACAAAGAGCCGCCTCTTTCCGGGGCGGCTCGATTTTAACTCTAAAATAAAGCGCAGGATGCCTAAGCGGTCTCCGGCTCCTTTGACTCTTCAGGCTCTTTAGTCTCTTCAGCCGCTTCCGCGCTGGGCGCTTCTTCGGCTTCTACACTCGGCGCTTCCTCGATAGCTTCCAGAGTCGGCAGTGCTTCGGTTTCTAGAGCCGGCAGTGCTTCGCCGGCTTCCAGGCTGGATAGCTCCCCGTCCTCCAGTCCGGGCAATCCTCCCCCGGCTTCCAGAATGGGCTCGTCCTCGGAGACCGGGTAGCAGGCGGGGATGAGCTTGCCGATGATGACATTCTCTTTAAGCCCGACCAGATGGTCGATTTCGCCCTTGACGGCGGCTTCGGTAAGCACCCGCGTCGTTTCCTGGAAGGAAGCGGCTGCCAGCCAGCTGTCGGTATTGAGCGAAGCCCTGGTTATGCCCATCAGCACCGAATGCGCGGTGGTGGGCTCGCCCCCCTCCGCCAGCACCTTGGCGTTGATATCTTCGTAGCGGAAGATGTCTATCAGCTCGCCGGGCACCAGGTCGGTGTCCCCCGGGGAATCGATGCGCACCTTGGAGAGCATGCGGTGGACGATAACCTCGATGTGCTTATCGTTGATGTTCACGCCCTGGGAGCGGTAGACCTTCTGCACCTCGTCCACCAGGTACTGCTGGGCGGCTTCCTTGCCTAAAATATGCAGGATATCCTGCGGATTGATGGAACCCTCGGTGAGCTGCTGCCCCGCCTTGACGTGTTCCTTGTCCTGCACCCTGAAAAGGGCGCTGGCGGGAATGGCGTACTCCTGCTGCTGCTCCTCGTGGTAGCTGATAACCAGCTGCTCGTCTTCGATAGTTACTTCGCCGGCGACGCGCGCCAGGATGGGTTTATCTTCGGCGGCCAGCTCGGCTGACTCGGCTTTAGCTTTTGATTTAGTCTTGGCTTTAGCTTTGGTTTTGGTTTTCTTCTCGGTCGGCGGGTTGGCCAGCACGGCGCCGATATCCACCCACTGACCCTTCTTCACCATAACCTTCCAGCCGGACGGCAGCGGGTATTCGTCGCGGTAGATATCGAAGCTGCTGACCTTTATCAGCCTGCCTTCCTCGTTATCGATGACCTCGGCGATGCCGTCTATTTCCGAGATAATAGCCTGGCCCTTGGGCGGCCTGGCTTCGAAAAGCTCTTCTACACGGGGCAGACCGCTGGTGATATCCAGCCCCACCACCCCGCCGGTGTGAAAGGTACGCAGGGTGAGCTGGGTTCCCGGCTCGCCGATACTCTGGGCGGCGATTATGCCCACGGCGGTGTTGAGTGTAACCAGGCACCCGCGGGCAAGGTCTCGCCCGTAGCAGCGCTGGCAGGCGCCGTGCCGGGAGTGGCAGCTCAACGGTGAGCGCACCTGAACCTTGGTTACGCCGGCTTTGGTAATCTCCTTCGCCTTCTCTTCGTCGATTTCTTCGTTGCGGTCGACGATTACCTTCTTGGTCTTGGGTTTGACCACCTTGGTGGCGGCGAGACGGCCCACTATCCGCTCAGCCAGTGATGGCAGCAGTTCGCCCGGCTGTGGCTCCGTTATCCAGAGGCCGTCGCTGGTGCCGCAGTCCTCTTCGCGGGTGATAACGTCCTGGGCGACGTCGATAAGGCGCCGGGTGAGGTAGCCGCTATCCGATGTCCGAAGTGCCGTATCGGCCAGACCCTTTCTGGCACCGTGGGTGGAGATAAAATACTCCAGCACGCTCAAGCCCTCGCGCAGCCCCGATTTAATGGGGAAGTCGATAATTTTACCCGAAGGGTCGGTCATCAGGCCGCGCATGCCCGCCATCTGCCTTATCTGGGAGATGTTACCCTTGGCTCCCGATGTCGCCATCATGTAGATGCCGCCGTAGCGGTCCAGGGTCTTGGAGATGACATCGGTAATCTTGTCGGTGGTCTCCATCCAGACGCCGATGGTGTTATTATACTTTTCGTCCTCGGTGATTAAGCCCTTGTTATACTGGTTCTCGATAATAGCCACCCTCTCCCCCGCCTCCTCCAGCAGCTTGGGCTTGCTTAAGGGAACCTGAACATCGCTCATGGCGATGGTCGTCCCCGATTTGGTGGCGTAGCGGAAGCCCAGATGTTTGATGTCGTCGACCACCACCGCCGTCTCCTCGTTAGGCAAGAGCTTACAGCAATCGGCTACTATCTGCTTTAAGATCGACTTATCGATGCTTTCATTGTAAAAGCCCAGTTGGGGGGGCAATACCTCGTTAAAGATGATGCGCCCCACGCTGGTCTTAATCCTCTTTCCGTTCTCCGGGGCTTTCCTGACCTCTATCTCGGCCCTCAGGTCGATTTGCCCCAGTTCGTAGATCAGCTTGGCCTCTTCGAAGCTGCCCAGGATAGCGCCTTCACCCTTAGCTCCGGGTATGACCGTGGTCAAATAGTAGCAACCGAGCACCATATCGAGGGTGGGGGTCACTATGGGCTCGCCCGAGCTGGGCAGCAGCATGTTATGGGTGCTGAGCATGATTTCGCGGGCGCCCTTAACCGCCGCCTTGGACAGGGGGATGTGAACGGCCATCTGGTCGCCGTCGAAGTCGGCGTTAAAGGCGGAACATACCAGGGGGTGTATCTGTATGGCGCTGCCGTCGATGAGCACCGGCTCGAAAGCCTGGATGCTGAGGCGGTGCAGGGTGGGAGCGCGGTTAAGCAATACGGGCTGCTCCTTGACCACCTCTTCCAGTATGTCGTAAACCTCGGGCTTGTTTCTCTCCACGAGGCGACGGGCGCTCTTGATGTTGTGGGTAAGCCCCTGCTCCATCAGGCGGCGCATAATAAAGGGCTTGAACAGTTCCACCGCCATCCTTCGCGGCAGACCGCACTGGTGAAGCTTAAGCTCGGGGCCGACCACGATAACCGAGCGTCCGCTGTAATCGACCCGCTTGCCCAGCAGGTTCTGGCGGAAACGCCCCTGTTTGCCCCGCAGCATGTCGGAAAGCGACTTCAGCTTGTGATTGCCGCTGACCGATATAGCCCGACCCCGCCGGCCGTTATCGATAAGGGAATCAACCGCTTCCTGGAGCATTCTCTTCTCGTTGCGAATGATAACCGCGGGCGCCTCTATTTCCAGCAGGTGGCGCAGGCGGTTATTGCGGTTGATGACCCTACGGTAGAGGTCGTTGAGGTCGCTGGTGGCGAACCTGCCGCCGTCCAGCTGCACCATGGGCCTCAGGTCGGGGGGCAGCACGGGCAGCACGGTCAGAATCATCCACTCCGGCTTGTTGCCGCTGCGGCGGAAGGCCTCCACCACCTGCAGTTGCTTGGCGGCACGGCGGCGGCGCTGGCCGGAAGCGGAGCGGGTCTCCTGGAGTAGCCCGTTGCGCGTTTCACCCAAATTTAGGTCTTTCAATAGCTGTAGAATAGCCTCGGCGCCCATGCCGGCCTTAAAGACCTGGCCGTATCTCTGTTTCAGTTCGTGGTACTGGTTCTCGGTGAGCAGTGCGTATTTGTGCAGGTCCTGCAGTAGCTCCACGTCGGAGGCAAGTCTCTCCTCGCTCTGTGTT
>DATKYX010000127.1:0-4860 GCA_035528255.1 Dehalococcoidales bacterium
GTTAATTATATCCTCTTCGGCAAATGTCTCGCAGAAGCTCTCCACCAGCTCTTTCTTCAGGTTGCTGAGGGCGTCTTCTCGCTGTGACTTCTCCGGCTGCTTAAGGGCTGGGGCCAGTTTATCATCAACTATGGACGCAATTGCTGCCAACGCCTCGGGGTTGATTTCGCTTACCGGAGTCTCCAGCTTGGGTTTGCCGCAGGCTTGCTGGAGCTGCTCCTGGAGCTTGATAATACCTTGGTTGGTCTGGTGCCCGAGCTCTATCGCCTTCAGCACGATGTCCTCCGGAGCCTCTCTGGCACCGGCCTCTACCATTACGATTGCTTCCTTGGTGCTGACGACGACCATGTCGAGCTGGCTGTCTTCCAGCTGGGCCAGGGTTGGATTCAGTATAAGCTCGTCGTTTATATAGCCTATGTGGACCGCGCCTATGGGGCCCTCGAAGGGCACTTCTGAGATTGATAGCGCCGCCGAGCCGCCGATAACCGCCAGTATATCGGGGTCGTTTTCCTGGTCGGCGGAAAGGACGGTAATGATAATCTGGATGTCCTTGCGCCATCCCTTGGGCAGCAGCGGGCGTATCGGGCGGTCGGTCTGACGGCTGGCCAGGGTTGCCTCCTGGCTGGGGCGTCCTTCCCGGCGGATAAAGCCGCCCGGAATCTTGCCGGCGGCGTAGAGCCTCTCCTCGTAGTCGATGGTCAGGGGTAGAAAATTTATCCCTTCCCTGGGTTCGGCGCTGGTGCAGACGGTAACCAGGACTACGGTATCCCCGTAGCGGGCGGTGACCGCCCCGGCTGCCTGTCCGGCCAGCTTTCCGGTGTCGATAGTAAGCTTCCTACCACCGACCTCACATTCAAAAGAATTAGGTGATATCAATAGCCTCTCCCCAAATTTACTTACGCAGACCGAGACTGGCAATCAGACTGCGATATCGGCCGATATCCTCTCGACTCAAGTAGGCGAGTAGCCTTCTCCTCTGTCCCACCAGCTTAAGCAGCCCCCGTTGCGTGTGGTAATCATGCCGATTCGCCATCATATGCCCGGTCAACTGGTTTATCCTTTCGGTGAGCAAGGCTATCTGAACTTCAGTAGAGCCTGTATCTCCTTCGCGGAGTCCGAATTTGTCTATGATTTCGGTCTTCCTCTCTTTTTCCAAGACTGTAACCCCTTTGTTCCCGCTTTATTTTAGCAGATATGGATTGTACTCTGAATCAACCGATTATAACATAACCAGTGACGACTGTAAATTTAGTTGGTTATAAATCAAGCCTGCTTGACTTTGCAAAAAATACTGGGTATAGTTATGGCTGAGTCGATACCTTGGTTAAGTGTTGCTTCCCAGCTTGAGCCCTGTATATAAGGGAACCTTCGGGGTAAATAGTATTACAAGCTATAGGTCCGACGAAGGGTTTTTAGAGCCAGGAGACTGCAACCACGACAAGGGGACTAACAAAATATGAGGAGGAGCAGTAAATGGCTCTAGCAGACAAAACCCTCGT
The DNA here is from genome assembly GCA_035528255.1 of Dehalococcoidales bacterium. Taxonomy (GTDB): domain Bacteria; phylum Chloroflexota; class Dehalococcoidia; order Dehalococcoidales; family BS750m-G39; genus E44-bin88. The sequence goes on from DATKYX010000127.1 coordinate 1,500, forward strand.
ATGCCGTGACTGCGGGCAGGAATTCGTTTTCAGCACCGGTGAGCAGGAGTTTTATCAGTCTCACGGTTTGCAGAACGAGCCCTCTCGTTGTCCGGAGTGCCGGGCGACAAAGCGAAAAGAGCGCTTTGGTGACAACAAGCAACCACGGCAGATGTTTACCGTAACCTGTGCCGAGTGCGGCGCCGAAACCACCGTGCCTTTTGAGCCCAGGGAAGGACGCCCGGTCTATTGCAAAGAGTGCTACGTTAAGCAAAAAGAAGGCGGTTAAGCTTTCGCTTTATATAGCTACCAACTAAATATATACCATGAATGTGGGTACCTGTCGGGTCAGGCTCCGTTTCCCGGAGAATCTATCGCTTAAGGGTAAGCGGCAGATACTGAAATCTATTACTACCCGCCTTAGAAGCAAGTTTAATATCTCCGTGGCTGAAGTGGATGATAACGAGCTTTGGCAGGTAGCGACCTTGGGCATTTCCTGCGTCAGCAATAATAAGCGATATACCAATGAAGTCCTGTCTAAAGCGGCGAACTTTCTTATTAACGGTCGCTTCGATGTAGAGATGCTGGACTATGAGATTGAGATTTTACCCGTTTTCTGACCGGGGTTTTAATGGATACCGCTGCCTTTCTTCATTATCTTACCGCTCAACCCGCTTATAGCGGGCAGATTGCTCACCAGGAGCCTATACCCCGCCGTGCCGCCAGGTGCGCCGAATTAGATAAGCCCCTGGAAGCCGCCCTTGAGGAAAATCTCACCAGGCACGGGTTATTGCCTTTTTACACCCATCAGGCTAAGGCTATCAACCATGCCCGCCAGGGCAAAAACGTGATGGTGGCTACTTCCTCAGCCAGCGGCAAGACACTTTGCTATAACGTCCCCGTTGTGGAGGCGCTCTTGACCGAGCGGGGCAGCTGTGCCCTTTATCTCTTTCCGACCAAAGCCCTGGCTCAGGACCAGTTGCGCACTTTATGGGAGCTGTTCCATCCAAAGCTTTTAAAAACGGGGGATTTCGCCACCTTCGACGGCGATACCCCCAAGGCGGAGCGGGGTGATATAAGAAGGCGGGCTCGTCTCATACTGACCAACCCCGATATGCTCCATGTGGGCATACTGCCCAACCACCAGCAGTGGTCGCGGCTGTTGCGCCGACTGAGGTACGTGGTAGTGGATGAAGCCCACAGCTATCGCGGCGTCTTCGGCTCCCACGTGGCATGTGTGCTCCGCCGTCTGCGTCGGCTCTGCCGCTTTTACGGCTCCAATCCCCAATTTATCTTCTGCTCGGCGACCATCGCCAACCCCGGCGAGCACGCCGAAGAGCTGGCGGGCCTGCCCTTTAGCGTGGTCGATAATGACGGCTCTCCTCACGGCGGCAAGGATTTCGTCTTCTGGAATCCGCCGCTCATAGATACGGCCAGGAGCGTGCGCCGCAGCGCCAACGGCGAGGCGTCCAACCTCTTCGCCGAGCTGATAAGCCAGAATATCCGCACCCTGACCTTCGTGCGCACCCGCCAGCTGACCGAGGTAATCTATAACTATACGCGACACAAGCTGGCGGAAATCGACTCCGCTCTGCCCAAGAAAATCAAGCCCTATCGGGCGGGCTATCTCCCCGAGGAGAGGCGCAAGATAGAGCGGGAGCTTTTCAGCGGCCAGCTTCTGGGGGTGGTGGCGACCACGGCTCTGGAGCTGGGCATAGATATCGGCGACCTGGATGCCACCGTGCTCACCGGCTATCCGGGCAGCATCGCCAGCACCTGGCAGCAGGCGGGCCGAAGCGGGCGGAGTAAGGGAAAATCCTTGAGTTTTCTCATCGGGCTGGATAACCCTCTCGACCAGTATTATATGCGCCACCCCGATTCCTTTTTCGGCAAGAGCTTCGAGAGCGCCCTGGTCAACCCCGACAACCCCTATATCCTGCGCGCCCACCTCCTCTGCGCTGCCTGGGAGTTGCCCCTCACCAGGCTGGACGAAGAATTTTTCGGCTCGGCCCTGTTTCAGGAGAAGGCGGAACTGGAGGAGCAGGGGCTGCTCCGGGAGCTTAAGGGGCGGTGGTATGTTTCTCCCTCTATCGCCTACCCCGCGCAGGGGATAAATATCCGCTCGACGTCGGGGGAGAACTTCGCCATCATCGATAGCTCCAGCGGCTCCCTTCTGGAAACCATAGATTCCAGCACAGCCCTGTTTTTTATCTTTCCCGGCGCCATCTACCTGCACCAGGGTGATTCCTACCTGGTTGAGGAGCTCGACCTCTCGGCGCGCACCGCCTACGCCAGGCCGGTCGAGGTCAATTACTATACCCAGGATAAAGAACTCACCGACCTTCATATTATCCGGGTAATCAAAGATAAAAGCTGCCGCGGGACTAAAGTCTATCTGGGTGAGGTCGAGGTCACCACGCGGGTGGTCGGTTACAAGAAAAAGGCGCAGTTCACCGAGGAGGTAATCGGGGAAGAGCCCCTCGACCTCCCCCCCCAGCGCTTTCCCACCATCGCCCTCTGGTTCGACCTGCCCCCGAAGGTGGTGAAGCGGGTGGATGAGGATGAGGTGGGGCTCGACTTTGCCGGCGGGCTGCATGCCGTCGAACACGCCGCCATCGGTATTCTGCCCATGTTTGCCCTCTGTGACCGCAACGATATCGGCGGCGTCTCCACCCCCCTCCACCCCGATACGGGCAGGCCCCAGATATTTATCTACGACGCCTATCCCGGTGGCATCGGCATCAGCGAGAGAGGTTTTGACCTTGTGGAGGAATTGTGGCAAACTACACTGAAGGCGATTGAGGAGTGCCCCTGCGAGGACGGTTGCCCCAGTTGCGTTCAGTCGCCCAAGTGTGGCAATAATAATAAGCCCTTAGACAAGAAGGCGGCACAGATACTTTTGGAGGGGTTGGTGGGGAAATAGATAAAGAGATGAAGTTATGGAGCTTTCGTTTACTTCTTGGTTAATTGCCGGTTATGTCGGTTTATCTATGTGTTTGACGCAGGTTCTGTATGTGCGCTACATGAAAAATACCCCAGGGTTTAAGGGAAGAATACCCATGGGTATGTCTTTCGAAGGCAACTTCGAGGTTGGGCATAAATGTAGTTACTGGTTTGCAGTTGTCTTGTTTGTCGTTTCTGTCCTTATTGTCATTTGGCAGCTGTCATTGCTTCCGGAAATAGGGAGTTTTACAGTAGTCAAGTTAATAAAGAGTTCAGGGTACTTGCTACTGGCCTCAGTATTATTGGTTATGTTGTCGCATTTCCTTGGCACTTCTGCAACGAAACTCAGCTTTAACTTGTCAACCATCGGAATGATGTATTTAGCTCTATATGCCTCAATTGCAAGCGTTAAATTTGAATTCATAATACAATTCATCAT
>DATKYX010000128.1:0-5308 GCA_035528255.1 Dehalococcoidales bacterium
CTGGGTAATGCCCATTGCGTAGAGGATAGCCGACGGCTTATCGGTAGCGTATATCCGGGCCGCCTCGGCTATCTTATCTTTGGGCACGCCCGTAATCCGTTCCACGGAATCGAGGTCGAAGCTTTTAAGCGACTTCTTAAAGGCTTCGAAGTTCTCGCACCTCTTGTCGATGAAAGCTTGGTCGAGCAGGCCTTCATCCACGATAACCCGCATCATGCCCATTAAGAGGGCGACATCGCTGCCCGGGTTATGCTGCAACCAGAGGTGAGACCAGCGCACTAGGTCGATTTCGCGCGGGTTAGCCACAATCAGCTTGGCGCCGTTATCCACCGCCCGCTTTAGCTCCAGGGCGATAATGGGGTGAGCCTCCGTGGTATTGGTACCGATGGCAAAGATGCAGCCGGCATCCCGGAACTCGCCGAAGGAGTTGGTCATCGCCCCGCTGCCGAAGCTCTGCACTAATCCCGCCACGGTGGGGGCGTGACAGAGGCGGGCGCAGTGGTCGACATTATTGGTCTTCAAGACGGCGCGGGCAAACTTCTGGGCGACGTAGTTGTCCTCGTTGGTGCACTTGGCTGAGGAAACCACCGCCAGCTCATCGGGCTTATAGCCGCCCAGCTTAGTAGCGACCAACTCCAGCGCCTCATCCCAGCCTGCCTCAACGAATTCTCCGTTCTTCTTGATGAGCGGGTGCTCTAGCCTGTCCTTGTGGTTAATAAAGTCAAAGCCGAACCGCCCCTTAACGCATAAGAAACCGTTATTAACCGTGCCTTCCCGCTTTCCCCGCACGCTTATTACCTTCCCGTCACGCACGCCCAGGTACATCCCGCAGCCGACCCCGCAATAGGTGCAGGTGGTAGCCACTTCTTTGTCGGGACGCTCGGTCACATTGGGCATAAGCGCCCCCACCGGGCAATGAGCAACGCACTCCCCGCAGGAAACGCAATTGGAATCTATTATCGGCTTATCGCCGAAGGTGGCGACCTTGCTGCCGAAGCCGCGGTTGATTATAGCCACCGCCCCTACCCCCAGCACCTCATCGCAAACCCGCACGCACTTACCGCAGAGGACGCACTTATCCAGGTCGCGGTAGAAGAAGGGGTTGCTGGTGTCAACCGGGTAAGACCGCTCGGTATGCTGGAAGGGCAGCTCGGTAATGCCCAGGTAATCAACGATATCCTGCAGCTCGCAGTGCTCGTTCTTGGCGCAGGTTACGCAGCGCTCGGTCACGGCCACATTGCGCAGGCAGATGTCGAAGGGCCCGCAGCGCTCCCGCCGGTGGCAAATCAGGCATTCGCTGGGGTGGTCGGATAAGAGCAGCTCGACGACGGTGCGGCGTATCTCGTTCACGGCATCGGTGTTGGTTTTAACCACCATACCCTCGGTAACGGGGGTAGTGCAGGAGGTGGGAAAGCCGCGCAACTTCTCGATTTCGACAATGCAAAGGCGGCAGCCGCCGTAGGGTTTAAGGTCGGGGTCGGCGCAAAGGGTGGGAATATAGATGCCCGCCGACTGGGCGGCTTCGAGCACGGTCATCCCCGCTTTAGCTTTGACCTCTTGGCCGTCGATAGTTAGGCTAATTAAATCCGACATAGCCTCTCTCTGCTACTCCTCTCTCTCTTCAAGGTCGCATCTCAGGCACCGCTCTGCCTCTTTAATGGCCATCTTCCGGCTCAGGCCCAGCTCTACATTCTCGAAGTTCTTAATCCGTTCGGCGGCGGGCGGCGCCGGTATCTCTACCCGATACTCCTCCTCCGCCTCCTCCAGCGGCTTCATCGCCTCCTCAGGCGGTGCCAGTGTCTCTTCGATGTCTCCCTCCCCACCCAGGTATTTATCGATTGATATCGCCGCCAGCCGGCCGTGGGCGATAGCCTCGATTACCGAAGCCGGCCCCTTGACCACGTCGCCGCCAGCGAAAACGCCGTCTTTAGCGGTGGCCAGGCTATCGGGGTCGACCTCGATGGTATTGCCCCGCCCCAGCGACAGCTTAAAGCGGGACGGAATCTCGGGCCTCTGGCCGATAGCGGCAATAATAGTGTCGAAGCTCATCAGGAACTCGCCGCCCTCGATAGGCTCGGGGCGGCGCCGTCCGCTGGCGTCTATATCGCCCAGGCTCATGGCGATGCACTCCAGCTCCAGTTTGCCGTTTTTGGCGGTTATCTTCGAAGGCGCCGCCAGGAAGCGCATCTTGACGCCTTCTTCGATAGCCCCCTCGATTTCCTCGGCGCTGGCGGGCATCTCCCCTTGAGTACGGCGGTAGACGATAGTCACCTCTTTAGCGCCCAGGCGCAGGGCGGTTCGCGCCGAATCTATAGCCGCGTTACCACCGCCGATAACGGCTACGCTCTCCCCCACATCCACCTTCTTGCCCAGGCTCACCTCGCGCAAGAAAGTCACGCAGTCCCTTACTCCCGGGCTATCCTCGCCCTTGACCCCTATCTTGAGGCCCTCGTGCGCGCCCGTAGCCAGGAAGACGGCGTCGTAGCCCTGTTCAAGTAACTCGTCGGTAGATTCGACTTTTGTATTTGTCTTTATGTCAACTCCAACCGCTTCTATCTCCCTGATGTCGTTCTTTAGCACGTCCTTGGGCAGGCGGTAGTCGGGAATAGCCACCCTCATCATACCCCCCGCCTCGGGCAGAGATTCGAAGACGGTAACCTTATGCCCCAGCTTGGCCAGGTAGAAAGCGGCGGTAAGCCCGGCCGGACCCGAGCCGACGATGGCGACTCGCTTGCCGGTTTCGGGGGCAATCCTTGAATTTTGTTTCCACATCCCGTTATCGTTATCGACGGCGAAGCGCTTGAGCACCCGTATTCCGATGGCCTCGTCGAGCAGCCCCCGGCGGCACTTAGCCTCGCAGGGATGGATGCAAACATAGCCGCAGACCGAGGGGAAGGGAATCTTCTCCCTGATTACGGCTACCGCCTCGCCCGGCTTGCCCTGGGCGATAAAACGGATGTAGCGGGGCGCATCCACGCCCGCGGGACAGGTATGGGTACAGGGGGCGCTGACTATCCCCTCGCAGACCGCCGCCCGGCAGTGGTGGTTCTTGATATGCTCCTCGTATTCGTCGCGGAAATAGCGGATGGTGGTCAGCACGGGGTTGGGCGCCGTCTGCCCCAGCCCGCAAAGCGAGCCGGCTTTAATCTGCTCGCTCAATTTCAGCAGCAGGTCGATGTCCTCCAGCTTGCCCCTACCGTGGGTAATATCGTTGAGGATATCCAGCATCTGCTTCGTCCCCAGGCGGCAGGGAATGCACTTGCCGCACGACTCGTCCTGGGTAAAGGAGAGGAAGTAGCGGGCGACGTCGACCATGCAGGTGTCCTCGTCCATAATCACCATACCCCCCGACCCCATGATAGAGCCCGCCTGGGCTAGAGTCTCATAGTCGACGGGCTGGTTCACCATACTGGCGGGCAGGCATCCGCCGGAAGGACCTCCGGTCTGCACCGCCTTAAAGCGCTTGCCGTTGGGAATACCCCCACCGATTTCGTAGATAATCTTTTGCAGCGGGAAACCCATCGGCACCTCGACCAGGCCGCTGTTGGCAATCTTGCCCGTGAGGGCGAAAACGACGGTACCCTTGCTCTTCTCGGTGCCGATCTGGGAGTACCAGTCGGCGCCCTTGTCGATAATAACCGGTATCGTCGCCAGCGATTTAACGTTATTAATATTGCTCGGCTTGCCCCATAAGCCGGACTGGGCGGGGAACGGCGGGCGCGGGCGGGGCATCCCCCGCTTGCCCTCGATGGACGCCATCAGCGCTGTTTCCTCGCCGCAGACGAAGGCACCGGCGCCTTCCTTAACATGAAGGTGAAAGTTGAAATCGGAGCCCAGTATTTTATCACCCAGGAATCCCTTGTCCTCGGACTGTTTGATGGCGAGCCGCACCCGTTTTACCGCCAGGGGGTATTCGGCTCTGATGTAGATATAGCCCTCGGAGGCGCCGATAGCGTAGGCAGCGATAGCCATCCCCTCGATAACGGTATGGGGATCGCCCTCCATGGTGCTGCGGTCCATAAAAGCCCCGGGGTCGCCCTCGTCGGCGTTGCATATCATGTACTTCTGGTCGCCCGGCGTCTTGTAGCAAAACTCCCACTTCTGGCCAGTGGAAAAGCCGGCCCCTCCCCTCCCCCGCAAACCGGAGCGCTTGACCTCGTCGATAACCTGCTCCGGGCTCATTTTAGATAATACCTTGCCCAGCGACTCGTAGCCACCGGTCTTAATATAGTCCTCGATCCTCTCCGGGTTGATACGCCCGCAGTTGCGCAGTATTATGCGATGCTGCTGGCTGTAAAAGGTAATATCCGTGTGATAGGGTATGGCTTCGTCGCTAATTGGGTCGTGGTAGAACAGGCGCGCCACCGGCTTACCGTCGCGAAGGTGGGACTGGACAATCTCAGGCACGTCGTCAACGGTGACCTTGGTGTAGAAGATGCCCTCAGGCTCGACGACGGCGATAGGCCCCTGCTGGCAGAAGCCGTGGCAGCCGGTAAAGTCCACCACAACCCCCTTCAAGTTCAGTTCGGCTACCTGCTTTTCCAGCGCTTCCCTAATTTCAAACGCCTTGCCGGAAACACACCCCGTCCCGTTACAGACCAGGATGGTACACTTATTGTCTGCCTGACTAGCTGGCTTTTGCTTCGACACCAACTACCTCCGCAACTTTCTTAGTCGTCATCTGACCGTACGTCTCGTTATCTACCCTCATTGTCGGTGCCAGCGCGCAGGCGCCGATGCAGGCTACCGTTTCCAGGCTGTACTCCATGTCTTCGGTATTCTCTCCGGGCTTAATGCCCAACCGCCTCTCCATCTCGCGGAGAATGCGCGCCCCGCCCCGCACGTGGCAGGCCGTCCCCCGGCAGATAACTATCTTCCTGCGTCCGGTGGGGGTAAGCTTAAACTGAGCGTAAAAGGTACTCACTCCGAAAACGGTGCTTTCGGGCAGCTTCAAGAATCTAGCGATCTTCTGCATCGCCTCGGCGGGCAGATAGCCGAATTTCTCCTGGGCTTCCTGGAGTATGGGGATAAGGTTGCCGCTATCCTGGCTGTAGTTAGCGGTTATTTTCTCCAACTCTTTAGTGATAGCAAGTTCCACCGGCGCTTTAACTCCCTTCCTTCAACAGTCTGACCAGCTTCCAGGCGATTCTCTCGCAGAGCACGTTTGTGTCCTCGATAGACAGGTAATCGGAGACGGTAGCATCGAATAATATGCTGCCGTCAGGGGGGAACTCCTCATCGCCCCGCCAGAGGACAAAGGTTATAGGCACCCGCTTGAAGGCGTTTATGGTCACGGCCACATCACCGT
>DATKYX010000129.1:0-8907 GCA_035528255.1 Dehalococcoidales bacterium
CTGCTGGCGATAAGTTTCCTGGTGAGTTTGCTGGTGGGGGTAGCCGTGTTCTACATCGTGGACAGGCTGACGCCGAAGATACCGTTTTTGAGCATCAACCGCAGCCCGGAGGCGGTGAGTATATTCGTGGGGGGCTACCTGGTCTTTTTCGGGCTGATACTGCACGCCGCGCTGACGGGACCGTTATGAAAAGAATCGGCATACTAATCAGTCTGGTCTTTATCCTTTTGGGCGGGCTGGCCGGAGCCGGCTATGCCTGGGCGTCTCCTTCGGAGGGTTTCTACGCCATCGAGGGGGATGTTTACGACGACTGGACGGTATGCCGCACGCGGTCTTTCGGCGAGGACGGTTTTTACCAGGTGACGGCGACAGGTTTCCGCCCCGTTATCGCCTTCGAGAGCCTGGGGGATAACGCCGACATCGCCTACAGCCTGGGGCAGGAGATAGCCGCCGAGTACCCCGATACCGTTCAGAGGGCGGAGGCGGTGTTTTATTTCGTGCGGGACAGGGTGAGATATACCAGCGACATCGACCTGGTGGGCTATGACGAGTTCGCCCTGAACGCCGACGAGATGGCGGGTATTATCGACGAGAACGGGCTGGGCTACGGCGATTGCGAGGACAGCGCCGTGCTGCTGGCGGTGATGTGTAAGGGGGCGGGGCTGCGCTCGGCTATAGCCGTCGGCGAGGAGCATACCGCCGCTCTTATCTTCCTGCCCGATTACGACGACGCCACCGCTTTTTTCGAGCTTTCGGGGGAGATGGGCTGGATATGGGCCGAGGCTACGGGGCGGGATAACCCGCTGGGCTGGGTGCCCAAGGAGTTTCTCAACACGAGTGTGGCCGCCTACGAGGTGACCGGTGAGACTTTAGCCCGCAGCCAGGAAGCCCCCAAGCCGGAGGCTACCGTGGCGCAGACCGATGTGGGGGGTGGGGATGGGGGAGGCAGTAATTTTTCTATGTTTTTGCCCTTTTTGGGGGTGCTTGTCTTTTTGTGGGTTGTGCCGGTTTTGATACGGAGGGTGCGGCGGGCTAAATAGGTTTCTCCGAAGGTCTTTCTTCCCACCCAGCCCGCCCTAATGAGTAAACTCCTTAATCTGGGGGTAGGCCCCGCTCTTCCCTTTTGGTGGCGTGAGTCCTGTTTCCCACCCGCTCGCCCTAGAAAAGGGTAATGCCTGCCCTTGCTTTTGGGGAGATTCTTCGGTCGCTGCGCTCTTTCAGAATGACAGTAGAATTTGGGGGTGTTTAAGAGGGGTGAAACCCCTCTTTACCTTAAAAGGGTGGCGGGTGGGAAAAGATAAATGTTGGGGTGGGGTGGCGAAAAACAACTTGCTCTATGGGGCGGCTCTTATTATAATAGGTGGGATAACCTGGAGAGTGTAAGCGGATTCCCGGAAAGCCTCTATTTTTTTCGGGTGGAAAGGTGACACCAGATGCAACAATACGGACTGGAGAATATCAGAAACGTGGTCTTGCTGTCTCACAGCGGCGCGGGCAAGACATCAGCCTCGGAGGCGATGTTGTTCGCCGCCGGAGCCATCAAGCGGCTGGGCAAGGTTGAAGACGGCAGCACCACCTCGGACTACGACCCCGACGAGCTGAAGCGGCAGATAAGCATAAGCCTGTCCCTGCTGCCCTGCGAGTGGAAGGGGGCGAAGCTGAATCTTGTCGATACCCCCGGTTATTCCGACTTTGTCGGCGAGGTCAGGGCGGCGATGAGGGTGAGCGAGGGGGCGGTGATTATGGTTTGCGCGGCTTCGGGGGTGGAGGTGGGCACCGAGCAGGTCTGGGAATACTGCGAGCAGAGCGGCTTGCCGCGGCTTATCTTTATCAACAAGATGGACCGCGAGAACGCCGATTTTAACAAGACGGTGGGGCAGATTCAGGAGCGCTTCGGCGCCAAGTGTTTGCCGTTGCAGTTGCCCATCGGCTCTCAGAACAGCTTCACGGGCATTGTCCGCCTGCTGACGATGAAAGCCTACAGCGGCACCGACGCCAAAGAGGGGGAAGTCCCTGAGGCGCTTCAGTCCCAGGCTAATTCTTTCCGCGAGAAACTGATTGAGGCGATTGCCGAGGTTGACGATAAGCTTATCGAGAAGTACCTGGAAGGGCAGGAGTTGAGCCAGGAGGAAATCGGGGAGGGGTTGCGCCGGGCGATAGTGGCCGGCAAGGTGGTGCCCATCCTGACGGGCTCGGCGTTAAAGAGCATCGGTATCGGTATGCTGATGGACGCCATAAACGGATACCTGCCTTCGGCTAAAGAGGGCAAGGTGGTGACGTTAAGCGGTTCCAAGGAGGAAACTTCGGAGCCGAGCGCGAGTGCTCCCTTGGCGGCTCTCGTCTTTAAGACCAGCGCCGACCCCTACGTGGGCAAGCTGACCTATTTCCGCGTCTATAACGGCGCTATAACCAGCAACTCTCAGATTTGGAACGCCAACCGAAACGGCGCCGAGCGTATCGGGCAGTTGTTTATGATTCGGGGCAAGAACCAGGAGCCGGTGGCGCAGGTGGGGGCGGGGGATATGGGGGCGGTAGCCAAGCTGACCACGACCAACACCGGGGATACGCTTTGCACTCAGGCGAAGCCGCTGAAGATTGCGCCTATCGAGTTCCCCGAGCCGGTTTTCAGCCTGGCGGTCCACCCCAAGACCAAAGCCGACCTGGATAAGCTGGGGGCGGCTCTGTCGCGGATCGCTGAGGAAGACCTTACCATCGAGGTACACCGCGAGGCGGGCACCAACGAGACGGTTATGTCGGGCATCGGCGAGTCGCAGCTTGAGGTCGCCGCCGACCGTATGCAGCGCAAGTTTGGGGTGGGGGTGAAGCTGGAAGTGCCCAAGGTGCCCTATAAGGAGACGATTATGACCGGCGCCAAGGCCGAGTATAAGCATAAGAAGCAGACGGGGGGGCACGGGCAGTACGGGCATGTCCTGCTGGAGCTGGAGCCGTTACCCCGCGGCAGCGGGTTCGAGTTCGCCAATAAGACAGTGGGTGGCTCCATACCCCGCAACTATATCCCCGCCGTGGAGAAGGGGGTCAACGAAGCTATCCATGAGGGGGTTCTGGGGCGCTACCCGGTAGTAGATATAAAGGCCACGGTCTATGACGGCAGCTTCCACCCGGTTGATTCCTCGGAGATTTGCTTTAAGATTGCCGGGGCGGGGGCGCTAAGGAAGGGCCTGGCCGAGGGGCAGCCCATCCTGCTGGAGCCGATAATGAACATCGAGGTCTCCATCCCCGAGGACTACACGGGGGATATTATAGGCGACCTGAACACCAAGCGGGCGCGGGTGCAGGGTATGAACCCGGGGGGTGGGGTTAACGTTATCGAAGCCCAGGTGCCTCAAGCCGAGGTTTTGCGCTATTCCATCGACCTGAAGTCGATAACCCAGGGGCGGGGCAGCTATAAAGCCAGTTTCAGCCACTACGAAGAGGTGCCCGCCCATATCGCCGAGAAGATTATCGCCGCCCGGCAGGCGGAAAAAGGCTCCTTATCAGGTTGACCTAATCTCCTGCCGCATAAAGACGATGTAGCTGATGGCGAAGCAGACGGCGGTTAAGGCTATCAGTACCGTGAGCTGGGGCCAGACGATGAGCAGGCTCTGGTCGAGGGAGAGGGGGTTGGGCAGCATCGAGCTGGTGGTGACGGAGGTTAACATCCCGTATCCTCTCCAGACGGGGATGAGGAGCACCGTCATCGCCTCGTCGAAGAGGAAATAGGGGGAGATACGGGCTACCATCAACTGCACGCTTATGGAGTCGCTTACCGCGGGCACGAAGAAGTTGATGTAGGGGTTGAAAACGGAGGGGGGAATGCCGATTAGTATCCAGATGGCGAGCGGGAAGAGCAGGGAGATAGCCAGACTGCGCATGAGCACCGAGAAGAGGATAGCCAGCCCCATCCAGAAGGCGCCGTAGATGACCGCCGAGACAAAGTAGATGAATATCCTGACGATTTCCTCGGGGCCGGGGGGCACGCCTATCATCCTCAAGCCGTAGCCGCCGACGAGCAGTATGATAGCCCCTATCATGATGGCCATGGTGACTATGCCCGCCAGGAACTTGCCGTTGATAACGCTGTCCCGGTAGATGGGCTGGGAAAGGATGCGGTTGAGCGTGCCGCTGGAGCGCTCGCCGTTGATGGCGTCGAAGCCCAGGGCGATGCCGATTATGGGCACGAGCAGGGCGATAAAAACCGCCAGCGAGGGTATACTTTCGCCGGTGACGGTGAATAGTTTAATGAAGACGGGGCCGGGGTCTATAGCTGCCTCGCGGATGCCCTGGTTGGCGGCATAGATGGCGACGGCGGCGGCGATAAAGACCAGCAAAAAGAGGACGAAACACCTCGTGCTGGTGAAGTAGTCGGTCAGTTCTTTGCGCAGGATTGTCAGCATTTATTTAAATCAACCTTCGTGGAAATACTTCATATAGATATCGTCCAGGGAGAACTCCTGGATTTTAACCTGGATTAAAGCCACGCCGCTTTCCACCACCGCCCTGGAAATCTCCGCCCGCAGGTCGGCGTCGGTGGTTATACGCAGCACGTTGCCTTTGGCTTCTACCTTGATTACCCCCTTAATCTTTTTTAGCACCTTGGTAAGCTGGGGGCTGGGCTCGGCGGTTTCCACCTCTATTTTAAAGCGGCCTTCGGTCAGGGCGTCCCGGCCTAATTCGTCGAGGGCGCCCTGGACTACCATCTTGCCCTTGGAGAGTATGCCGATGCTGTGGCAGACCTGCTGCACTTCGTAGAGGCGGTGGGAAGAAAAGACCACCGTCGTGCCCAACTTGGGCAGGTTGCCTATCAGGTCTATAATCTGGTTGATGCCTTCGGGGTCGAGCCCGGCGGTGGGTTCGTCGAGGAAGGCTACCTTGGGCTTTTTGACCAGCACGTCGGCGATGCCTAAGCGCTGTTTCATACCGCGCGAGAACTTGTTCACCGTCTTGTTGCCCACCTCGCCCAGGCCCACCGATTTCAATACCTGCTCGATGAGGGGCTCGGACTCGGCGTAGCCGATTTTGTTGAGCTCGGCGATGAACCTGAGGTTTTCCCGGGCGGTGAGGGTATCGTAGAAGCCGACCTTTTCCGGCAGGTAGCCCGCCAGGCGCTTTACCTTGAGCGGCTCACGGGTGGAGTCGAAGCCGAAAATCTTGGCGGTGCCCGACGCCGGCTCGGTCAGACCCAGCAGCATGAGGATGGTGGTGGTCTTGCCCGCGCCGTTAGGGCCGAGCAGCCCGAACACCTCGTTTTCGGCTACCTGGAGGTTGAGGTGGTCGACCACGGTGACCCCGTCGTACTTCTTGGTTAAGTCCTCGGTCTTAACTACTATCTTTTTGCCCATATTCTATCGCCGGCTGAAGCGCATGAAGATAACGGCCAGTCCCGCGATGACCAGCACTATGATGCCGATGCCCACCCATCCCCAGAGGGAGGACGTCTTTACGGTAATCCTGATTTCCACGCTGTCCGAAGCCTGGGTGCCCGTTGCCCTGACGATAATTTCGTAGTCACCGGAGATGGCTTCGGGGGGCGGCTTGATGTTCATCTCTACGGTCTGGTAGTTGCCCGCCGCCACCGAGCTTATGTTGCTCTGGGAGAGCTCAACCGTCCACCCCTTCGGTTTATTGGTGGAGAGGCCGATATTCTCGATGGCGCCCGTGCCGCCGTTGGCTACGGCCAGGGTGAAGTAGTTGTCCTCGCCCGCTTGAGCCGTAGTGCTGAGGATACCGTCGGGCGAGGTGAGATAGAGGTTATAGCTGGCGGGTACGGAGGTTACCACCGCCGTGAGCTCGATGGTGCTCTTGAGGTCACCCGAGCTTGCCTCCACCGTTATCGGGTATTCCCCCAGTTCGGGGGTGAGCCAGGAGGCGGGAGTGGCGGTAACGACTACCTGCGCGGTGGTGTGGCTTTCGCCCTCTTCGGGCGGTTCCATCCTTATATCCAGTATCTGCTTGTCCCGGGGATAGGAGGGGGTAATGGAAGCCGTCCAGTCCGTGGGTCCCGTAGCCGTCAGGTCGAAGACCCGCGCCACATCCCCCGTATAGTTCACGTCAATGGTAAACGCGACGGTTGCCCCGGAGACTACCTCCAGCTTGTAGTAGGAGGTGGTAAGCTCAATGGTGGCCTCTTCGTCCTGAGCCAGGACGGGGCTTAAGGGGAGGAGAGTCATTAAACACACCATTAAGATGCCGAAAGCTAATAGTCTTCTTTTCATAGTTTTGCCCCCTTGGCTAAATTGCTTTGTATCATATCAGAGTCGCGGCTCCAGAGCAAGTGATTAAAGTCATGGTTTTAACCGGCGAGCAAATCCTTGAGCTTCTCGGTGAAGGCGGGGAGCGCCTTCTTCCAGTCGCCGACCAGCCCGAAGCGGGCTTCCCTGAAGATATTGGCTTCGGGGTCTTTGTTGATGGCGACGATGGTCTTGGAGCCGGAGCAGCCCGACATGTGCTGGCTGGAACCGGACAGGGCGATGGCGATATAGAGGTCGGGAGCCACAATCTTGCCGGTGAGGCCTATCTGCGCCCCCGTGGCCACCCATTCGTTATCGCAGGGTGGGCGGGTGGCGCCTACCGCGCCTTTGAGCAGCCTGGCCAGCTCTTCGAGCTGGGCGAAGCCTTCGGCGCTGCCGATGCCCCTGCCGCCGCAGACTACGACCTCGGCGTCTTCCAGTTTGATGCCTGCCACCTTTTCCGCCACCTTCTCCAACACCTTGGCCCTTATCGCCGAGGGGTCGAGGGCGGCGTCAATATTAACGATTTCCCCTTTTCGGGAGGGGTCGGGCGCCAGGGGCGTCATCGTCTTGACCCTTACCGTGGCTATCTGGGGGAAGGATTCGGTGACGAAGACAGCCAGGGCGTTGCCGCCGTAAACGGGCTTGGTCTGAAGTAATTTCTTTGATCCGGGGTCTATAGCCAGCTCCAGGCAGCCCAGAGCCACCGCCGTCTTGAGGCGGAAAGCCAGGGCGGGCGCCAGGTCGCGCCCGATGGAGGTCTGACCCAGTAATAGAATCTGGGGCGCCGCCTGCCCGACGACCTTTTCCATGACCGCCAGGTAAGCGTCGGTCTGGTAGTTTTTGAGCTGGGCGTCGTCGGCGACATAGACCTTGTCGGCGCCGCAGGCGATGGCTTCTTTAGCCGTCTCGGCTAAACCGCTGCCGATCAGCACCGCCGACAGCTCCTGCCCCAGGTCGTCGGCCAGTTTGCGTCCGCAGCCTAAAAGCTCGGTGGCGATTGCCGCCAGTTTATTTTCTTTGGTTTCGCAAAAAATGAGAACGCCTTTATTTTCAGCCATGGCTCTACTCCTATAATACCTTTACTTCGCGCAGTTTTGCCGCCAGGTTGGCGCCCGCTTCTTCGGGGCTTTCGCCTTCGACCATCTCGCACTTGCCTTCGCGGACGGGCTGGAATAATTTCACCAGCTTGGTGTGCCGCCCTTGAGCGCCTATCTGGGAGGCTTCGACACCGATGTCGGCGGGCTTCCAGACAACGGGCTCCTTTTTCTTGGCGCCCATGATGCCTTTGATGGTAGGGTAGCGGGGCTCGCCGATTTCGTTGCTGACGGTAATCACACAGGGCAGGGAGACCTCGACGACCTCGTAGCCCTCGTCGGTGACCCGTTCCAGCTTTGCCTTGCCGCCGGCGGGCTCTACCTTCTTGACCAGGGTGACGCTGGGCAGCCCCAGTATCTCGGCGATGCCGGAGCCTACCTGTCCCGCGTTCCAGTCGGAAGCCTCGCGGCCGCAGAAGATAATATCGTATTCGCCTATCTTCTTGATAGCCATCGCCAGAGCGTAGGCGGTGGACCAGCTGTCGCCGCCGTCGAAGGCTTCGTCTTCTAACAGAATCAGTTCGTCGGCGCCCATCGCCAGCGGTTTTTTGACGATATCCCGTAGCTGGTTGGTGCCCAGGCTGACGGCGGTGACCTTGCCGCCCTGGGCATCCTTAATCTTGAGCGCCGCCTCGACGCCGTATTCGGCATAGGGGTCGATTACGGGCGATACCCCCTGGGGGGGCACCACCTTGTTGCCCGCGGAGTCTATCTTGAAACTGGTGGGGGGGGCTTCGGGGTCGATTACTTGCTTGATGCAGACGACCATGTTCATAAAGCTCTATTCCTCCTGCTTATTGCTCAAAGGATTGAGAAATCCAACTTACTAATTTAGCATCGTGGCTTAATCAGTGTCAAGGCGAGGCGGGGGGCGGGGTGTCGATGTCGATGATAATGCCCTCGCAGTCAACGGGGACTTCGAGGACGTCTTCGGGGTGTTCCCTGATTATCTCCCTGCCGCCGATATCGCCGCTTAAACGGGACAGTTGCGCCTGGTATTTCCGGGCGAAGATGAGGGGGTGGCCCCTCTGGCCGTTATAGGTGGGGATGACGATGCCTTTTTTAGCGCCGCCGAAGGCGTCAATCAGCCGGTTCATGGTGGGGCTATCGACATAGGGCTGGTCGCCCAGCACGAGCATGACCGCCTGAGCCTGGCTATCGACGAATTTCAGCCCGGCGGCTATGGAGCTACCCATCCCCTTTCGGTAGAGCGGGTTTACCACCACCTTGACGGGCCGTCCCGATAGCCTCTTGACGACCTCTTCGGCTTTGTGCCCCAGCACCACGACGACCTCGGTTGCCCTGGAGCCGAGGAGGTTGGCCAGGGTTTGTTCCAGAATAGTGCTGTCGCCCAGGGGCATCAACTGCTTGAGTTTGCCCATGCGGCTGGACTTGCCCGCCGCCAGCAGGATTGCCGAGACCGGACCGTCTTCCATTTATTTAGCCACCTTTGCCTTGCTGAGACTCAAGCTGACCACCCGCTCGATGCCGCCCAGGTCGGTAAAGACATCTACGTTGCTATCGGGGAAGAGATGGCGCAGCAGGGCGGTTATAGCTTCCGACTGCCCGGCGCCTATTTCCAG
>DATKYX010000130.1:0-5269 GCA_035528255.1 Dehalococcoidales bacterium
TGGGTCTGCCAGGCCAATACCAGCCCCATACTGGCTTTATTCGAGGACGAGAGCCAGCAAATCGCCTCGCTGCTGGCTAAAGAGGAGAAAACCCCGCCTCTGCTCGGCTCCAGCGAGGTTGACGGGGAGAGGCATAATCTCTGGGTTATAAGCGAGCCGGAGGCTATCAAGCAGATATGTGCCAGCCTGTCCGCACAACCGCTCTATATCGCCGACGGGCACCACCGCTACGAGAGCGCGCTCAGCTACCAGCGGGAACGGCGCGCCTGCTCTTCGGCGGTTTCGGGGGAGGAAGCCTTCAACTTCGTCATGATGGAGCTGGTAGATTTCGCCGACCCGGGGCTGGTCATCCTGCCCGCCCACAGGCTGGTGCGCGGCATGTCCAAAGCGGCTTTGAGCGAGCTTGCCGCCCGTTTGAAATCGTTTTTCGAGGTTGAGGAGCTGCCCATTGGTAAGGCCGACGTCTGGGGGCAAATCGACCGCCTACTTTCGGGGGGAGATAGCAACGAGGTCAGGCTGGTCCTGCTCGGCCTGGTCGAAGGACGCTTGCTCCGCCTCAAACTGAGCGACTCCAGCGCCGCCGACCAGATGATGCCCCACTTTCACTCCGAACTATATAAGAGGCTGGACGTCGATGTGGTGGACAGCGTCATACCCAATAAGCTGGCGGAGAGCGGGGAGTCCATCATCAGCTACAGCTACGACGGGCAGGATGCGGTCAACCGCGTTCTGCAACAGGAATACCAGCTTGCCTTTCTCTTGAGCCCGGTGAGGGCGGAGGCGGTTAAAGCTATCGCCGACGCCGGCGACAAGATGTCGCGCAAGGCGACCTACTTCTACCCCAAGGCGCCGGCGGGACTGGTTCTCCACAGGCTGGACTAGAGCTTAGCCTGTTTTACCGAATAGACATCGTCCAGCGACATTATTTCCTGCTGCTTTTCCTCGGGCAGAGGCTCGTCCAGAGCCAGTATCATCAGGGCTTCGCCCCTCGGTTTCAGGCGGGATAGGTGCATGGCGCTGACGTTGATATCGGCGGCGCCGGTTATGTTGCCCGCGGCGCCGATAAGCCCGGGTCTATCCTTGTGGTCGCAGAAGAGGAAGTAGCCGCCGGTGGGCACGATATCCATCCAGAAGTTATTGACCCTGACGATATGCGATTCGCCGTGTATCACCGTGCCCGCGCCGATGGTGGCGCCGGCGCTGGTGGTGACCTCGACGGTGATGAGGCTGGCGTAGTTTTCGCAGGCCGTCTCTTTCTGCTCGACGACGGTCAAGCCCCGGCGGGCAGCCACTATGTTGGCGTTGACCAGGTTGACCCGCTCCTCGCTTATCCCTTCCAAAAGCCCGCCCAGGACGGCGGCTTTGAGGGAGTTGGTGTCGTAATTGGAAATCTCGCCCTCGTATTTAATCTGCACGGAATTTGTCTGTCCCTCGGCGAGCTGACCGACCAGCCGGCCCAGCGTCGCCGCTACCTTCATGAAGGGCGCCAGCGCCGACAGGGTCTCGGAGGGTATAAAGGGGGCGTTGACGGGGTAGCGGGGCGGTTTCCCGTGCAGTATGTCGACCACCTGCTCGGCGACATCGCTGGCCGCCATTGCCTGAGCCTCGGTGGTGGAGGCGCCGAGGTGGGGGGTAACGATTATGCTATCGTCCTCGAAGAGGATGCTCCGGGTGCAGGGCTCGGTGGGGAAAACATCGATAGCCGCGCCGGCCAGCTTCTTTTCCTTAATTGCCTTCGCCAGCGCTTCTTCGTCAATGAGCCCGCCGCGGGCGGTGTTGATAATCCGGGCGGTGGGCTTGACCGTAGCCAGCTCTTTAGCCCCAATCATACCCTTGGTCGAAGAGGTGAGGGGCATATGGAGGGTGATAAAATCGGATTCCTTGAGCAGTTGCTTGATGGGAACGAGCTCCACCTGAAGATTACTGGCGTGCTCGACGGAGATAAAAGGGTCGTGGCCGATGAGCTTCATCTGCAGCCCGCGGGCGCGCTTGGCGACCTCGGAGCCGACGTTGCCCAAACCCAGTATGCCCAGCGTCTTGTTCCTGACCTCGGTGCCCATAAAAGCGGAGCGCTTCCACACCCCCCCCCTGAGCATGGTGTTAGCCTGGGGGATGTTACGCGCCAGAGCCAGCATGAGGGCGATGGTGTGCTCGGCGGCGGAGATGGTGTTGCCGGTGGGGGCGTTGACCACGATTATGCCGTGCTGGGTGGCTTCGTCGATGTCGACGTTGTCCACGCCGACGCCGGCGCGGGCGACGACCTGCAGCTTTTTACCGGCCTTAATGACATCAGCCGTGACCTGGGTCTGGCTGCGCACAATCAGGGCGTCGTAGTCGCCGATGATGGCAATCAGTTCCTCCGGCTTGAGGCCGGTCTTGACGTCCACCTCGGCGTGGGGACGCAGAATATTTATCCCTTCCTCGGCGAGTTTGTCGGCAATTAGGACTTTCATTTTTTAGTCTCTCCTAGCCGGTAAATCCGGCCTGGGGCAGTACCTTTTTCAGGGATGACAGCAATCCCTTGATATCATCGTCGCTTACCCAGCCTAAATGGCCGATGCGGAATATCTTGCCGTCCAGCGTCTGCTGTCCGCCGGCAAGCACGACGTGTTCCTGCTCTCTCATAATCTTGACCAGCTTCTTAGTTTCCAGCCCTTTGGAGCCGGCTACCGAGGTAACCGTGTTGGAGGCGTGGCTCGGCTCGGCGAAGAGGGATAAGCCCAGCGCCTTGACGCCATCGCGGACGGCCCCGGCGATGCGGGCGTGGCGGGCGAAGATATTGGGCAAGCCCTCCTTGAGCATCATCTTGAGCGATACCTCCAGGCCGAATATGACGCTGACGGCGGGCGTCCAGGGCGTCTCACCCTTTTCCAGGTATTTCTTGGCCTTGCCGAAGTCCCAGTAAAAGCTGGGTATCTTGGACTCGGCGCATGCCTGCCAGCCCTTCTCGCTGACGCTGACCATGGCCAGACCGGGCGGCACCATCCAGCCCTTCTGCGAGCCGGTGATGGCGATATCAATATTCCAGTCGTCCACGGGCAGCTCTATGGAGCCTAAGGAGCTGATGGCGTCCACCACCAGCAGTTTGTCGAACTCCTTGACCACAGCGCTTAACGCCTTGAGGTCGTTGGTGACGCCGGTGGAGGTCTCGTTGTGGGTAATCAGCACCGTCTTTATCTTGGGGTCGGCCTGTAGTGCCTTGCGCACGGCGTCGGGGTCGGCGGCCCGGCCCCACTCGAAATTCAGGTTGGTGACATCGGCGCCGAAGTGCTTGGCGATGGCGGCGAAGCGGTCGCCGAAGACACCGATGGATACCGATAATACCTTGTCACCGGGGGACATGGTGTTGACCACGCCCGCCTCTAAACCACCGGTACCGGAGCCGGTGAGCAGGAAAACATCGTTCTTGGTCATGAAGAGCTTTTTCAGGTCGGCGAGCACGTTGTCCTGAATCTGCTTGAACTCGGGGCCACGATGATTTATCATCTGGCGGCCTATGACCTTGAGCACTTCGTCGGGTAGGGGGGTGGGGCCTGGGATACGTAGATTATCCATGTTATATCTCCTTTATTATCGTTAGTCCTTGTTGATTATTTTGGCAAAGCGGCGCTCGTACATTCTAGTTAGCACTAGGTAGACTTAATATAACGTCGCTTGCCCACTCTTATGATATCATCTTTTTGAACAGTATAATTCGCGTCTTTAACTCTTTCGTCATTAATATATACAGCACCTTGAGCAATGAGACGCCTAGCTTCGCTTTTACTTTGAGCCAATTGGTTTTCCGCGAGATAATCCTGGAGACCCTTGCCTGACTGGGTACCCAAGGCTATCTCCTCTGGTTTTTCTTTTCTCTGCACCGTTTTCTCGAAATGCTCCTCGGCTTCGCTAGCCGACTTCTGGTCGTATAGCTGGGTAATAAGCTCTCTGGCCAGGCGCTTCTTGAGCTTCATCGGATTGACGTTTTGCTGCTCTAAGCCTTCTTTAAATTCCCCAAGCTCCTTATCGGGGACATCGGTCAAAAGCTCGAAGTAGTTGAGGACGAGGTCGTCGGGCACCGACATCACCTTGCCGTATATCTGCTCGGGGGGCTCGGCGACGCCGATATAATTTCCCAGGCTCTTGCTCATCTTATGGCTGCCGTCGGTGCCCACCAGCAGGGGCACCATAAAGCACTGCTGGGGGCGCTGGCCCATCATCGACTGAAGCTCTCTGCCCACCAGGAAGTTGAACTTCTGGTCGGTGCCGCCGAATTCGACGTCGGCTTCAATCGCCACCGAATCATATGCCTGGAGGAGTGGATAAAGAAACTCGGTGATGGCGATGGGCTTTTCGGCTTTATAGCGGGCGCTGAAATCGTCACGCGCCAAAAATTGGGCGACGGTGAACTTGCTGGTGAGCTTGATGATATCGCTTAAATCGAACTTGCCGAACCACTCGCTCTGCCAGCGTATCTCGGTCTTATCCTTATCTACTATTTTAAAGAACTGTTGCATATAGGTTTCGGCGTTTGCCTTGACCTGTTCCATGGTCAGCATGGGGCGGGTGACCGACATGCCGCTGGGGTCGCCGATTTGCGCCGTCCAGTCGGCAACGATGAGCACAATCTGGTGCCCGCGCTCCTGGAACTGGCGCAGCTTGCGCAGGGCGACCATATGCCCTAAATGAATATCGGGGAAGCTGGGGTCGAAGCCTTCCTTGAGGCGCAGCTTCTTGCCGGCGCGCAGTAGTTGCGCCATCTCGTCTTCAACGATGATTTCGGCGACTCCCCGTTTCAATAAATGTTTGAGTTCGGCTTCTTCCATGGTCTAACTCGCTCCTCGGGTTTCCAGTATGGCTTTGCCCCGTTTTATGTCTTCGGCTATCTGTTTTTTAAGCTCCTGGGGGCTATCGAACTTTATTTCGTCGCGCAGGCGCTCGATAATTTCAACGGTCAGCTCCCGCCCGTAGAGGTCGCCGTGATAGTCCATCAGGTAGACCTCGACCAGGCGCTTATCGCCGCCGAAGGTGGGGTGAAGGCCGATGTTGGTCATAGCCGGATAGGCTTGAGCGTCCATAAAGGCGCGGCTGGTATAGACGCCGTCGGCGGGCAGGGCTTGCTCGGCTGCGGTCTCCAGGTTGGCGGTGGGAAAGCCCAGTTCGTTGCCCCGCCTGTCGCCCTTAACCACCCGCCCGTGAAGGTTGAAAGGGCGTCCCATGAGCTTTTGCGCCCGCTTCGTGTCGCCTTCGGCTAGAGCCTGGCGGATGGCGGTGCTGCTCACCACCTCGC
>DATKYX010000131.1:0-2060 GCA_035528255.1 Dehalococcoidales bacterium
GGAGGACGATATGCCGAATGAATATGAAATCAACGAGCTGGCCAAGGAAGAGTCGTGGCGGATGTTCCGCATCATCGGCGAGCTGGTGGAGGGCTTCGACACCCTCACCGGTATCGAGCCCGCGGTAACCATCTACGGCTCGGCGCGCCTGAAAGAGGGCGATAAGCTCTACGCCCAGACCGAGGAGATTGCTTACCGCCTGGGACAGCTGGGCTTTTCCATCATAACCGGCGGGGGGCCGGGGGCGATGGCGGCCGCCAACAAGGGGGCGCAAAGGGCCGGGGTGGAATCGGTGGGGCTGAATATCGACCTGCCCCAGGAGCAGGCCGGCAACGCCTACACCACCAAGTCCATGGTCTTCCACCACTTCTTCGCCCGCAAGGTGATGCTGGTAAAGTACGCCACCGCCTTCGTCATCATACCCGGCGGATTGGGCACGCTCGACGAGCTGACCGAGGTGCTGACCCTGATGCAGACCCTCAAAATAAAGCCCTTCCCGGTGATACTATACGACAGCGGCTACTGGAAGGGCTTCCTGGAATGGCTGAAAAGCTCGGTGCTGGATAAGGGCTGCATCTCCGAGGAAGACCTCGACCTGCTCATTGTCTGCGACCGACCCGAAGAGGTGGTCGAGGCCGTCCAGGGCTGGTACACCACGCACAAGCTGGTGGGCAAGAAGGCGCTGCCCAAGTAAAAAGGAGTAAAATGCCTGAAAAAGAAAGAGTGGGCGAGGTAATCGAAGCCGGCACCACCAGTTTTAGCGCCCAGTGCTACGAGCTGTATGAAATACCGCCGCTGGGCAGCCTGGTCAAGACCGGGGATGCCTCCGCCCAGCTCTACGCCATCGTCTATAACGCCGCCACCACCAGCCTGGACCCGGGGCGCCGCCCTATCGCCCGCGGCAAAGACGAAACCACCGAGGAGGCAATCTTCCGCTCGTCCCCGCAGCTGACCAAGCTGCTGCGCAGTGAATTCGGGGCGGTGGTGGTGGGGCACAAAGAGGGCGAAAAAATCTATCATCATTTGCCCCCCCGGCCCGCCCGCATCCACAGCTTCGTTTATCAGTGCAGCCCCGCCGAGGTCATGGAGTTCGGCCAGTCCTTCGGATTCTTAAACATATTGCTCAACGCCAATCTGCCCGTTCCCGCCGAGGAGCTGGTCGGCGCCGCCCTGCGCCGGATGAGCGGGGCGCATAAAGACCCGCGCGTCTTTCTAGTGGCGGCGGGCAAGGAATTGGCCATCATGCTCAGCGGCGACCTCAACCGGCTTAAAGCCATACTGGGGAGACTGAATCCCCTTTCATAGTGGGCTTGATATTGATTATGATGCCGAAACTACACAAGATAGGACTGGCGGTGATGCTTCTGGGAGTAATCATCGCCATCGGTAGCGTCATTGCCCGGCACAATTCGGAAGAACCTTTCTACTTTGATATTTACCCTTTCTGTATGATCGCCCTGCCGGCTATCATCGTCACCTTTATAGCCTGGCGGTGGCCCCTCGCCGGCGGTTTCACCGCCATGGTTCTATCCGGTATAGCTCTGTTGTACCTTCTACTTTCGGTTATAGACCCATCCACTGAGCCGAGCCCCGATAATTTCTACATTGCCATTACCTTGTGCTTTGTTGCCGGAAGCGTTTTGATATTGACATCGGTTGGATTTTTCCCTTTCGCGAAGATGAAGAAGAGGAGAGGATAGCAGCGTGACACAGGATAAGTCGCCTCAAAGACTCGGCATCGTCGTCTCCGGCTCACTGGGCAAAGGGGTGGAGGTCAAGCTGGATAGCTCGGTCTCAATCGAGGATATGGCGGTGGGGCGCTTCGTCACCATCGAGGGGGCAAAACGGCGCTTCTTCGGCATGATAAGCGAGGTCAGCCTGGGCATGACCGACCAGAGGCTTTCCCTCACCCCGCCCGACGTCAGCGACCCCTTTATCGCCGAGGTTTTAGCCGGCACCAGCACCTTCGGCACTCTGCACGTTACCCCCACCCTGGTCATCGGCGGCGACGCCGACAGCCTGCTCGAAGGCCCCCAGCCCGTCAAGACCGTGCCCAGCCA
>DATKYX010000132.1:0-4925 GCA_035528255.1 Dehalococcoidales bacterium
GAGGGCGACTTCCCCTTCTTGATAGCGATTAGATTGCCGAAGTTATCGGTTCTAACCTCGTCGACGCACGACTCAATCTCTTTCTTAATAACCTCTCTAACGTCGCCTTCGTGCCCGGAAATACCGTGGGCGTTAGATAACTTCTCCAGCAGGCTTTTTATCTTCTTAATGTCCGTCATCTCCAAATAACCCCCTGTCTTTAATTCGTTAACTTCCTAGCGACCCGCCTCCCTGACCACCTTATCCAGCACCGGGGCGATATCCCGCGAGCTATCGGCGACATAGTGCTTGCGGCTGATTTTCTGCACCGTGGGCTTCATCTTACGGTAGACCTCCCAGTCGGCGTCCGAGTTACTCCCCGAATTTCCCCCGTTTTTTCTGGCTTTAAGCCGCTGGTAGACCAGCTCCGGCGGTGCTTCCACCCGCACCAGAATCAGCCTGGCGTCGAGGCGATCGGCGATATTATAGAGGCGCTCCCGGTCCCGCTCCGACAGGTTGGTGGCGTCGAGGATGAGGGGAAAGCCTTTCTTTAGCAGCCTTTCGATAAGCAGGTGCAGCGCCCGGAAAAGGTGAGCGCTCTCCTCAGGGCTGTAGCTCGGCGGCGAGAAAAGCGTCTTGCGCAGGACATCGCTCTCCAGGATAATAAAGGGCAGCCTCTCGGCCAGTTTAGCGCAGAAGTAGGATTTTCCCGTCCCGGGTAGGCCGCTTACAGCGACAAAGGCTGGCTTGACCACCGGCTCGGGGAGTTCCCCCAGCCCATCAGTCAGCCGTTGAAGATCGGAAACAAGCTGGCTAACCACACCCCCATTATAAGAGGTTTAGCCTGGTTTGGCTAGACATAATAGGGCAAAAATCGAGGCAATTACCTTAAAGCATCGTCGAAGAAAGCGGTCACCCGCTCCATATACTCTTCGGGATAGGTCATATAAGCCTCCACGTGATTGACATCGGGGACTACCCATAGCTCGTTCAGCGGGTTATTGGAGGCTTCCAGCAAGCTGTAGGCATGCGCCACGGGTACGGTATCATCGAGCTCACCCTGGATAAAGAAAATGGGGCGGGGGGCAATATCGCCCACCACCTCGACCGGCTTGACGGCGGTAAAGTCGATGCCGTACATCATCTTGACCATGAAGAGCAGGGGGCGAAGGAAAAACTTGGGGAAGCTGGTGCGCTGGCAAAACTGGGGTTCTAGCATGTCGTTCAGGTCGGCATAAGCGCTGTCGGAGATGATGGCATCGATATCGTCGTCCTCGGCGGCGGTCATAATGGCCGTCACCGCCCCTATGGAAAAGCCCAGCACCCCGATATCCTCAAAGCCCAACCCCACCACATAGTCAACGGCGCCGCCCAGGTCCCTGACCTCGTAATAGCCCGACGACATCCTGTCCCCGTCGGATTCGCCGTGCCCCCTCAAATCGAACATGAGGACGTTGTAACCGTGTTCCACCAGCCCGCAGCCGATATCCAGCATCTTTATGCCGGGGTCGGCTCGGTGCTGCTCGGCGCCGTGTACCATAATAATGACCTCGTCGCCGTCTCCAGCGGGTAGAAACCAGCCGTAAAGGGTCAGCTCGTCAACACGGCTGGTAAAAGAAACCTCTTCATAGTCGAGCCCGCAGAGAGCCGGGGTCTCGGTAACGGGAACCCTTTCTATGGCCGTCATCTCGTGACCCAGATAGACCGAAATCCCCAGAAAGGCGGCGATTGCCGCCAGGATGACAACCAGTATTACCTTCAGCCACCACTTCACGGCTTATTCTCCTCCTAGTATTCTAGGTTGCCGATGGCTAGTCTTCATAAAAAGCCAGCCCCAGCGTTCCGGTGCCGGTGGCGTAGCCCATCACCGGGCTAAAGCCGGTGAGCCAGAGCTCGACGCAATCGAACTCGGAGGCAACCCGTTCCTTCAGTTTCTCGCCCTCTTCTCGGGCGAAGGCATGCATCACCGCCACATGTACCGGGTTTTTGCCCACCTTCTCCCTCATCGTCTTAAGCATCCGCTTTATGCCCCGTTCGCGACTCCGCACCGCACTGATAAAACGGACCACCCCTCCGGAAACGGTGAGCATCGGCCTGATACTGAGCACCGAGCCGGCCAGGGCGGCTATCTTGGGTATACGCCCGGTGCGGTAAACATGGCGAATGGTATCTAAGAAGGCAACCAGGGCAACCTTGTCCCTCACCTCCTCGGCAGCTCTAACCACCTCGGGCAGGCTCTTGCCTTCCTTGGCCGCCCGCGCCGCCGCCAGAGCGACAAAGCCCTCGGAAGCGGTAACCGTCTGAGAATCCACCACCTCTATAGAAAGCCTGGGGATTTCATCCTGGAGGCGCTTTTTAATATCGAGCACGCTGTTATAGACCACGCTCAGCTTGGAGGAAAGGGTAATACAGACAATGCTGTCGGTTTCCCGGCTGGCGGCACGGCAGGCTTCCATCCACTCCGGGGGATTGCTGCCCGAGGTCTTAAACTCATCGGGGTCTTTTAAGAAGAGCTCGTAGGCTTCATCGGGGGTTATATCCACCCAGTCCCGGTAGGTCTTCTCACCGAAGTAGAGATTAATGGGGGCAATCCTGATGCCGTACTGCTCCACCAGCTCCCTGGTGAGACAAGCTATGCTATCGGTAATGACGGCTACCTTTTGATGCATAAAAAAGCGTCTCCTCAGCCACTGGTGTAAAAAGGGAATACCGGTTTCCCCCGGGCAATGTTAACCGGTATGTTTTAGCGTTCGTTCCACTAAAGCCGGGCTTAGCAGTAGAATGAGCATCACTACGATTAGAGCTAAAAAGGCGGGTCCACTGATCCTGCCCTGAGTATAATAGGCAATCATGGTCAGGGTTATCAGCCCCGAAATCACCAGGACCGATATCCTCAGCCAGCGTTTTCTCAAGCGGATAAATGTGGTGACGGCCACCCCCAGCGAAAGAAAGGTCAACCCAATCCAGGGGGCGAACTCCTGGAGGCGCTGCAGCCAGTAGGCGGGCACCCTGTCCACTGGCTCGACCGCCAGGAACCAGCCGATGATAATCGGCAACGGCAGCAACATCAGCGAGCTGTATACCCAGTCCCGCTTTATTGTTTTAAGCGTGAAGGAGCAGACCAGCCATAACGACATGGGGATGTAGATGAGTATGGCAATCCAGTCCCACCCCTGCGGTAGATAAAGCAGCAGCAGGCCGGCAAAGACCACCGGCACCAGGTAATAACCAAGCCAGGAGAAAAGCCAGGAAGGTTTACCCCGCCACCACCCGTAGACTACCACGCCCAGGACCGCCACCAGCACGGCCAGCAGCCCGATAATACCCTGCCACCAGCTGAGGGCAAAGAGAAGACCGAAAAGCAAGTGGGGCATAGCGGCAAACAGCGCCTGAGTCCAGCTGCCCTGGCTGTGGCTCTCATATATCTGGCGGGCGACCGTCTTGGCCGAGCCCATAAGCGTCAAACAGGCTCTAGCCGCCTCTTCATCCGATAGCCCCGCATCCTTCAGCTCCTGGAGCTCATCCTCGATATGCGTCGCCAGCTCATGGATAACCTCCCGCTCCGTGGAGCGGTCGAGCTTAAGGTTCTCCCTCACCATTTCCAGATAGTGATTAAGGGCAGTTACCAATTCATAACCTCATATCAGTCAGACTCGGGCTGAATAATCAGGTTCATTGCCGCCAGGAAATCCAGCCACTGGCTCCGCTTGGCTTCCAGGCTATGGAGCCCCTTTTCCGTGATATGATAATACCTTCGCTGCCGCCCGTTGGGCAGCATCTGCCACTTGCCCTCGATTAAACCCGTTTGCTCCATGCGGTGCAGAGCCGGATAGAGAGTGCCTTCCTTAAAGTGGAAATAGCCCTCGCTCTTGCGCTCCAGCTCCTTTATAATCTGGTAGCCATACATCGACTGCTGGTCCAGTAAGCAAAGAATTAGGGAATCAAAGCTGCCCTTTATTAGTTCGCGCCTCTGTGCCATTCAATTCACCTCGTTCTCAAACACCTAGTAACGCTATGTATTAATGTATCATCATAATAATACAGAGCACTCCGCTTTGCAATATGCTGGGAAAAGAGAGGGGATTAGCGACGAAATAGCTCGTTAATCTAAATACATAGTAACTCTAGGTATATAAAATATAGCATACATCACCATTCTCAGCAATAGCTAACCAGGCAAAAGGGATTTTTTAGGGGGAGAACTTCCCCAGGATTAAGCAGCCGTTGGTACTGCCGAAGCCAAAGGAGTTGGAGAGGACAATCTTTAGCTCGGCCCTCCTGGCTTCATTGGGCACGTAGTCGAGGTCGCACCCGGGGTCGGGCGTCTCGTAGTTGATGGTCGGCGGTATAATGCCCTCGGTGATGGTAAGCAGAGAGGCAATCGCCTCCACCGCCCCCGCCCCCGCCCACATATGCCCCATCATCGACTTATTGGCGCTAACCGGTATCTTATGGCTGCGCTCGCCGAAGACGCTCTTTATGGCCCTGGTCTCGGAAAGGTCGTTGAGCGACGTCGAGGTGCCATGAGCGTTGATATAGTCAACCCGGTCGGGGGAGATGCCCGCGTCTTCGAGCGCCAGCCTCATGCAAGCGGCGGCCCCTTTACCCTCGGGGTCGGGGGCGGTGATGTGATAGGCATCGCTATTCAGGCCGTAGCCCAGCACCTCGCCGTAGATTTTAGCCCCCCGCTTCTGGGCGGATTCCAGTTCCTCCAGAATAACCATCCCCGCCCCCTCGCTGATAACAAAGCCGTCGCGCTCCTTATCGAAAGGACGGCTGGCTTTCTCCGGCTCATCGTTACGGGCGGACATCACTTTAAGCGGGTCAAGTCCGGCAAAGACCAGCGGCCTTATCGCCGCCTCGGTGCCGCCGGCAATCATGGCATCGACATCGCCGCGCTGGATAACGACACAGGCGTCGCCGATAGCGTGCGTCCCCGAGGCACA
>DATKYX010000133.1:0-3128 GCA_035528255.1 Dehalococcoidales bacterium
TGCCAGAGAAGACCCCGCCGAAAACGAGCGGGCTCTGTCCCGCCTCACCCACCAGACCGTCCGCAAGGTGACCCAGGACCTGGAAAAAATCCGCCTCAACACCATGATTTCGGCGCTTATGGAATACACCAACTACCTGGCAAAAACCAGAGATGAAGGGGTAATCGGCGACGCCAGGTGGAAAGAGGCTGTCGAAACCCTTATGCTGCTTTTGGCACCCACCGCCCCCCACCTCGCCGAGGAGCTCTGGCAGCAGACCGGCCACGAATACAGCATTCATAACCAGGCCTGGCCCAAGTGGGACGAGGCATTAGCCAGAGACGAAGAAATCACTTTAGTCGTTCAGGTCAACGGCAAGCTCCGCGAGCGCATGACCGTGCCCGTTTCCATCACCGAGGACGAGGCTAAAGAAAAGGCTCTGGCCAGCCCGAAGGTCAAGGCCCACACCGAGGGCAAAAAGATAGTCAAGGTAATATACGTCCCCGGACGCTTAGTTAACGTTGTGGTGAAACCATGAAAATAGCCTTTATCGGCGGCGGAAACATGGGAGAGGCCATGCTGGCGGCGGTTCTGACCAGAGCCTTAGCTCAGCCGGAGTCCATCTCGGTAAGCGATGTCAGCCATAAACGCCTCGAACACCTCAAAAAGCAATACTCCGTAACGGTAACCCCCGATAACCACGAAGCCGTTTCGGGCAAAGACATAATAATCCTGGCGGTAAAGCCCCAAAACCTCCCCGAATTACTGAAAGAGCTCAAGGGCGAGATTAAATCCGGCCAGCTCGTCCTCTCCATCATCGCCGGCGCTAAAATAAGCACTATCTTTTTGGGCTTGAACCACAACGCCGTCGTCCGCGCCATGCCCAACACCCCCGCCCAAATCGGCGAGGGGATGAGCGTCTGGACGGCGACCTCCGATGTAACCGACCGGCAGAAACAATCGGCCAAAGCCATTTTGGGCGCTATGGGCCGGGAGCTTTACGTCGATGACGAGGCTTACCTCGATATGGCCACGGCTATCAGCGGCAGCGGCCCCGCCTACTTCTTTTTGATGGTCGAGGCGCTGGTTGCCGCCGCTATGGAAATCGGACTCCCCCGCGACACGGCCCAGGAACTGGTCTTGCAGACCATGCTCGGCTCCGGCAAGTTTATCCGGCAGTCGGGCGAAGCGCCCGCCGAATTGCGCCGAAAAGTAACCTCCCCCGGCGGCACCACCGCCGCCGCGCTGGCTCAGTTCGAAAAAGGCGGCTTTAACGAGCTGGTCAGGCGGGCGGTCAAAGCCGCCTACGACCGCGCCAAAGAACTGGGCAAATAGCGCTGAGATAAATTATGAACTGGCTGGATATTGTCATACTGATAGTCATCGCCCTGGCCACCTTCGGCGGGCTCTTCATCGGGCTTATCGCCGCCGGGCTCTCCCTGGCGGGCATCATTGTGGGCATCATACTGGCCGGGCGCTACTACCTCCCCTTCTCCCAGCAACTCGGCTTCATACCCGAAGAAAACTTCGCCCGGATAATAGCCTTCGCCATAATTCTGGTCGGGGTCATGCTCATCGCCGTGGTGCTGGCTATGGTGCTGCGCTGGGCGTTCTCGCTGATAAAGCTGGGCTGGATAGACCGCCTTGGCGGCGCCGTCTTCGGGCTGGCCGCGGGCGCGCTGCTCTGCGGCGCTATCCTGGCGATATGGGTCAATTTCGTCGGCGCGGGGGCGAGCGTCACCGGCTCGGTGCTGGCTTCGATACTGCTGGAGCACTTCCCCGTCGTGCTGGGGCTGCTCCCCGCCGAGTTCGACGCCGTGCGCGCCTTCTTTCAGTGAGGGCCGGTATGGGCTTTAGAACTTCCCCTTAAACTTTACCTTAAGCGCCTCGACCACATGGGCGGGAACGAGGTCGTGGATGTCGCCGCCCAGGCTGGCGGCTTCCTTGAGCAGGCTGGAGCTCAGGAACTGGTACTCCACCCGCGACATCAGGCAGACGAACTCCAGATCGGGGTAAAGCTTCTTGGTCATCATGGCCATGTCGAACTCCCGCTCGAAATCGGCGCTCATGCGCAAGCCCCGCACCATGGCGACGGCGTTCACCCTCTTGGCGAAATTTACGGTCAGCCCCCCGAAGGACTCCACCTCGACGTTAGACAGGCCGGCGATGGCTCCCTCTATCAGCTTCACCCTCTCCGCGGCGTTGAAAAGAATGGGCTTGTTGGGGGTCTCGAAAACGCCGATAATAAGCTTGTCGAATAGCTTGGCGGCTCTGGTGGCGATATCGAGGTGTCCGTTGGTGATGGGGTCGAAGGTGCCGGGGTAGATAGCAACTCTCAAGATTCGCCCTCCTTTTGGTATATTGCGATGCAACTATCGCCGTGGCGACGCTCCTTGAGCATGGTTAAGGGGGGGTAGCTCGAATCGAGGGTGAGGTGGGGTGAGTGCGTCACCACTACTATCGTATCTCTGCCGACCAGCGCGGAGGTCGCCAGTTGCTGAATCGTTTTACCGATGGTTTCGTCGGCGTACGGGGGGTCAATCACTATAATATTATACTCCCCTTCCAGAAAGGTGAGTGCCCTGGCCACGCTGTAACAGTGAACGTGCGCTTTATCCGCCAGCTTCGTCCTTTCCAAGTTTTGCCTGATTATACTACAACAACGTGGTTGTTGTTCAACAAAGTCCACCCACCCCGCCCCCCGCGACAGGGCTTCGATGCCCAGCGCCCCGCTCCCCGAGAAGAGGTCGAGCACTCGCGACCAGTCGCCGGCGAGGCTCTCCAGCATGGAGAATATCGCCCCCCGCACTAAATCCGTGGCCGGGCGGGTGCCCGTCCCCTGGGGAACTTTAAGGTGATGTCCCTTGGCGCTGCCGGCAATGACCCGCATCATTTCATATATGATATTGGGTTATGGCGCTCAGGTCAACAGGCAGCCCCCCACCCCGGGTCTTTCTTCCCACCCAATACCCACCCTACAGAGGTGTCACCTCTATAAACTTCTCTCCCTACCCAGTTTCCCACTTTGAAAAAGGGGGATTAAGGGGGATTTTCCCTGTCTTCCCTCCCCCGCCCTTTAAAAACTCTTGCCCTGAAAATGTCTATTATGATATACTGTTTGCCGTCATCCCGAGCTTTAAGGAGGCATA
>DATKYX010000134.1:0-11046 GCA_035528255.1 Dehalococcoidales bacterium
CGGGCACGAAGGCGACGTTAGAGAGGTTATTAAGAAAGAGATTGAGTCGTGCGTCGACGAGGTTAGAACCGATAACTTCGGCAATCTAATCGCTATCAAGAAGGGGAAGTCGCCCTCGGTGATGATAGCCGCCCACATGGATGAGATAGGGCTGATGGCGAAATACATCGATGACGAGGGCTTCGTCCGCTTTGCCAAGGTGGGGGGTTGGTTCGACCAGACGCTGGTCAACCAGCGGGTATTGCTGCACACCAAGAAGGGCACGGTTACCGGCGTTATCGGCTCTAAGCCGGTGCACGTGATGAAGAGCGAAGATAAGAAGAAGGCGTTAGAAGCCGGGGACATGTTCATCGATATCGGCGCTTCATCTCGGGATGAGGCTATAGCCATGGGCGTCGAGCCTGGGGTGACGGCTTCGCTCGACCAGAAGCTGGCGGAATTAGCTAACGATAGAGTCACCGGCAAAGCCTTCGACGACCGCGCCGGTGGGGCGGTGCTGATTACGGCGCTTAAGCAAATCGTGGGAATGAAGCTGACGCCGTCGGTGATGGCGGTTTTTACCGTTCAGGAGGAGGTCGGGCTAAAGGGAGCCAGGACATCGGCTTTCGGGCTGAACCCCGATGTCGGCATTGCCCTCGATACCTGTATACCCGGCGACCACCCGGGCATAAAGAAGACCGATTCCGCCGTTGAAATCGGCAAGGGGCCTTCGATTACGGTGATGGATGCCGGGGGGAGGGGTGTGATTACCCACCCCAGGGTGCTGGAGTGGCTTTGTGAAACAGCCAAGGCTAAGGGCATTCCCTACCAGATGGATGTCACCGAGAGCGGCACCACCGACGCCTCCGCTATCAGCCTGACGCGGGAAGGCATTCCCTCGGGGGTGATTAGCATCGCCACCCGATATATTCATACCCCGGTGGAGGTGTTGAGCCTGAAAGACCTCGCCCAGACCGTGGATTTGGTCGTCGAGGCGATAAAATCAGCCGGCAATTACTTCCAGGGGTTTAAGCATGCAGATTAAATACCTGGGTCATGCCGCTTTTGTTATCACCTCGGATAGCGGGGTGAAGATAATAACCGACCCCTACGCTACCAGCCCCGAATTGACCTACGGGGAGATAACGGGGGTGGCTGATGTCGTTACCGTGAGTCACGACCACTTTGACCATTGTAATGTGGCCGCTGTCGGGGGCGATCCCCAGGTGATGAGACGGGCGGAAGTCTCTACCGCCAAGGGTATAAATTTTAAGGGTATTGTCAGCTATCACGATGACGAGGGGGGGAGGATGAGGGGTAACAACATTACCTTCTGCTTCGAGGTGGATGGGGTAAAGGTCTGTCACCTCGGCGACCTGGGCCATTTGCTCGACGATAAGCAGAAGGCGGAGATAGGCAGGGTTGATATACTGCTCATCCCCGTGGGCGGTTACTATACCATCGACGCTAAAACCGCCACCGAGGTCTGCGACCAGCTAAAGCCCAGGGTAATTATACCCATGCACTACCGGACGGACAAGAGCTTTTCCAACATCGCCGGGGTGGAAGATTTCTTGCGCGGCAAAGCCAGGGTAAAGTGGCTGGATACCAGCCAGGTGGAATTTAAGGCCGGAGAACTGCCTGACACTGGCCAAATCATTGTGCTTAAACCGGCATTATAGCTTTGGGCGGTTGACGGTAGTGGTATAATTAAATATGGGGGTGAGGTTAGGGGGACAGAGAAACAATTTTGGAAATAGGTTGTATCGTTCTTGCCGGGGGCAAGGGTTTACGTTTGGGACGAGATAAGGCACTTGAGACAGTTGATAGCCAGAGTTTACTCCAACGGGTGGTAACCCAGCTCAGTTCCTTTAGCAGCGAGATTATTATAGTTACGGCTAAAGGTAAGTCCCTTCCTCAGCTTTTTCGTAACCCGAGGTTTAGAATAGTCGCTGATGCCTATCCGGGCGGAGGCGCTCTGGTTGGTCTGGCTACCGGTTTAGCCGCATCAAGGGCACGTTATAATCTGGCTGTCGCCTGTGATATGCCTTTCCTCAATCAAGCCTTGCTCCGTTATATGCTTGGGCTTACGGCTGGCTTCGACCTGGTGGTCCCCCGTGTAGCCGATATGGTGGAACCGCTCCATGCCGTTTACGCCAGGAGTTGCCTGGCTCCCATAGAGCGGTTGCTGGGGGAGGGGAATATGAGGTTTAACGCCCTTTTTGAGCTGCTTAAGGTCAGGTATGTGGAGGCCGACGAGATTGACCGTTTCGACCCCCGCCACCTGAGTTTTTTCAATGTTAATACCAGTGCCGACCTGGAGAAGGCGCGGCAACTGGCTAAGGAGATATAGACCGGTGATAAGTGTTGAGCAGGCTCTGGAGAAGGTTCTGGAGCATATAGAAATTCTGGAAGTGGAAGAAAGCCCTATCCTGAGCTGTCTGGGGCAGGCGTTGGCCGAGGATATCTTCTCCGAAATCAACATTCCGCCGATGGATAACTCGGCTATGGACGGCTTTGCCGTCAGGGCGGCCGATACCCGCGGCGCCAGCCGGAAGTCGCCCCGTATTCTGCGCGTTATCGACACCGCTGTCGCCGGCTCGATTTCCCAGGCTAAGGTGGAGCCGGGGATGGCGGTCAGGATTATGACCGGAGCGCCCGTGCCCAAGGGCGCCGACGCGGTGGTCAAATTCGAGGAGACCGACCAGTTGGAGCGGGGGGCGAATGCGCCCGAAGTGGGTATTCTGACCGAGGTGGAGAAGGGGCTGGAGATACGGCGGGCGGGCGAGGACATCGCCAAGGGGATGATGGTGCTGGATAAGGGAACGGTAATCAGGCCCGCCGAGGTCGGCGCGCTGGCTTCGCTGGGGCGCAGCCTGATAAAGGTCATCCGCCGTCCGGTGGTGGCTATTATAGCCACCGGCGACGAGGTGGTGGATATCACCAAACCGCTGCCCGAAGGCAAGATATACAATAGTAACAGTTACGGCCTGGCGGCTCAGGTTATGCGCTACGGGGGGATTCCCCGGATACTGGGTATCGCCTCCGACGTGGAAGGTTCGCTGGTAGCTAGGCTTCACCTGGGGCTGGATGCCGATATGCTGGTAACCTCGGGGGGCGTCTCGCTGGGCGATTACGACATCGTGCGGGAAGTCCTGGCTAAAGAGGGTGAAATCGTCTTCTGGCGGGTCCGCCAGAAACCGGGCAAGCCGCTGACTTTCGGTATGATTCGGGCTTTTGCCGACGGGGGTGGGGTCAGGAAGATACCCCTCTTCGGGTTGGCCGGCAATCCGGTCAGCGCCATGCTTAACTTCGAGCTGTTCGCCCGCCCGGCGATGCTCAAGATGATGGGGCGGAAGAAACTGGGTAAGCCCATGATAGAAGCGACGATAGAGGAGCCGATTAAAAACACCGACGGGCGGCGTATCTTTGCCCGGGCGGTGGTGCAAAAGCGCGAAGGCAAATACTTCGCCCGACTTACCGGACCGCAGGGCTCGGGGATTTTGACTTCGATGACATTGGCTAACGGGCTGGTGATTGTGCCCGAGGATATGCCCGGCGTGGAGGAGGGAGATTCGGTGCAGGTGATAATGCTGGACTGGGGCGAGGAGGTATAGGCTTGATAGTCGATGCTGAGGGGTTCGTCTTCGAACCGCCGCCGGTAATATCACGGGCGCGGCGGGTTTTGATTAAACCCAGCGCCGCCTACCCGACGCCCTATCCCGTGAGCACCAGCCAGGAGATGCTCTCGGCGATAATCGAGGGCATCAGGCAGGTCAGTGACGCCGATGTCCTTATCCTTGCCGGCACGCCCGACGGGGAGCCGGTCTATCCCATATACCAGAAGCTGGGCTATAATTTCCCCCGGGTTTTGACCCTGGATGTTAAGGACTGTATCTGGGTGGAGGTGGATAACCCCCTGCCCAAGCCCCTGATTGTGCCTACCTTCTGGGTGCCTAACGTTATCCTGTCCTGCGACTACCTGATAACGGTGGCGCCGCTGAAGGTTATCGAGGGCCAGGGACAGTTAACTATAGCTAACCTGCTCTCGGTGCTGCCCGGCAGTAAGTACGGAGGCGGGATGCCCTGGGGGTGGGAAGATTTATATGATTTGGGGATAGAGCAGGTAATCGCCGACCTCTATTTTACCCTGCCTTTCGACTTGGGTATTATCGAAGCCCGCCAGAAGTTCGTCGGTGAAGAAGACCCCACGCGGGGTATGGTTGAACAGTGCGACCGCGTTTTCGTCGGCGAGCCTTATGAGGTGGATGTCGAAGCCTCGAAAACACTGGGGATTAAGACCGATTACCTCGATTTGATTAAGGAAGCCCGGGTGGGGCTGGAAGATTGAGGCTGGTCTACTACTTTATGCTGAACTCGGTATAGCGCCCGCTGTGTTCCGACCAGCTGGTAAACACCCTTTCCACCCTGGCCGCGGGCGGCCCCACATTAAGATGGGTGACCAGCTCTTCCAGTTGTTTTCTCTCTCCCTCGGCTACGACCTCAACCGAGTCTCTCCGGGGTAAATTTTGCACGTAGCCCTTCAAGCCCAGCCCCTTAGCCTTTTGGGCGACAAAGGCGCGGAAGAAGACGCCCTGAACGTCGCCGTATATCATGACTCTAACCGCAGCTAAATCAATTGTTTTCATCGTTGCTCTGGCGAGGCTTTGGCTGGGCAGCTAGCTCTATTCCTCCTCCTCTTTCCCCTTCTTCCCCTTTTTAATCACTTCCACCGTGGCCGGTGGGGCAAAGATAGTGGAGTGGGCTATTTTCTTCTCGTCCTTTTTCGGCTTCTTCGTTTCTCTATGTCGGTAATC
Source organism: Dehalococcoidales bacterium (assembly GCA_035528255.1). GTDB lineage: Bacteria > Chloroflexota > Dehalococcoidia > Dehalococcoidales > BS750m-G39 > E44-bin88. Next base: position 4,797 of record DATKYX010000134.1, read on the forward strand.
TCGGCGGCTCATGGTCACACCTCTATCTTAATTATGGTCGCTTATGACCTGATTGTTTAAAGTTTAGCAAAGGGGATGCCATGGTGTAAAGCTCCCTCTAGAGCTGGTTTAAAGCTATGCGGGCGGCTTCCACCTCGGCCGCCTTTTTGCTTTTGCCCGACCCCCGCCCCATGACGCGGTCGCCTGCCCTGACCTCGACGGTGAACCGGCGTTCGTGGGCGGGCCCTACGGCTTCTACAACCTTGTATTTAGGCTTTAGCTGGCGCTGGGCCTGCATAACCTCCTGCAGTTTGGATTTATAGTCCGCCTCCACGCCCTGGCTCGTCGCCTTGCCCATCTTTTTGGACATCAGCTTGAGGACGAATTTCCGGGTGACATCCATTCCCCGGTCGAGGAAGATGGCGGCGGTTAAGGCTTCCAGAGCGCCCGACAGGTTAGCCGCCTTGCTCCTTCCCCCGCCCCCCTCTTCCCCCTTGCCCAGGTAGAGGTAGTCGCCCAGCTTGATAGATTTAGCCATGCGGCAGAGGGCATCCTGGCGCACCATGGATGAACGCACGCGGGTCATCTCGCCTTCGCTGAACTGGGGGAAGCGTTTGTAGAGCTCGTCGGCGATGATGAAGCCCAGTACGGCGTCGCCCAGGAACTCGAGTCTTTCGTTATCGCCGGTGGCAAGGCCGGGGTTTTCGTTGAGATAGGAACTGTGAACCAGGGATTGCTCCAGCAGGGCTTTGTTTTTAAACCTGATTCTCAGGGTCTTTTGCAGGGCGGTTAAATCAGCCAAGGTCTTTCCTTTCTTATAGCTTTAGCATAAATATTAAGGCGGGCGGTGTCAAATGGCGGGTTATTGCCCTGCCTATAGCTCCGTGTTATAATTCTTTTTGTGCTGGGGAATCGTCTAGTGGTAGGACAGCGGACTCTGAATCCGCCAGGGAAGGTTCGAATCCTTCTTCCCCAGCCAATTTTATTTTCAGGAGGGTACAATGAGACCGCTTCAAAGTGATTTGTCCATCTACAAAAAGTTCAATTTCAAGCATCCGCCTGTGGCCGTCAAGTTCTCCCTGAGTAAACCGGAAGGAATCAAGCAACTGGATAAGTCTATACCTTTCTGCGAGATGCTCAGGGAAGCGCAACGAAGGGGCACTCCCTTTTACTTCAGCCGGGAGAACGAGAGTTGCGTCGGCAAGGTAGTATTGGGCATGGATGAATTTTCATTAGCCGTGGAAGGCGGGCTAATTGGGCCCAGGTTCGGCATCTTTCAGGAGCCGCGGGCTAACAATAAAATCTATCAGCACATTCCCCGCTTCACCCCGGGGCTGGTTAATTATGTAGCTTACGCTCCATTAGATAAATTGACCTTCGAGCCCGACCTCTTGGTTCTTACCGCCACCCCCAGCCAGGCGGAAATCGTGCTCAGGGCAATGAGCTATTCCACCGGCGAGATTTGGGAAACCAAATCAACGGGCGTATTGGGCTGCGCCTGGCTTTACATTTATCCCTTCCAGAGCGGCAAGGTAAACTATACGGTTACCGGGCTGGCTTTTGGGGCGAAAGCAAAAGAGGTGTTTGAGGAAGGGTGGATGCTGATATCCATACCCTATAACTGGCTTCCGATTATAACGGCGAACCTTAACGAGATGGAATGGGTCCTTCCCTCGTACACCGACGGCCGGGAAAAGTTCCTGAAGCGAGAGGAGAAGATATTCAACGAGGCCGAAAAAGAGGCGGAGAACACATAACGACCTTGAGATGAGCGGTGCATGTCTTGCCGTTTTAGCTTGTCACTGGTATAATAGCTTTGGCTGGCTTTAGAGGCGGTTTGATATAATACCTCGGTTATAGCCAGCCTTTTTAGGTGGCGCATTCGTCTAGGGGTTTAGGACACCTCCCTCTCAAGGAGGAGATCACCGGTTCGAATCCGGTATGCGCTACCAAGTTTGACTTTTAAACCTTGCATTTTTATAATGTTGCAGCTAACCTGTAGCTGGGATGCCCGAGTGGCGCAATGGTAGCGCAACCGACTTGTAATCGGTAGGTTAGCGGGTTCGACTCCCCTCTCGGGCTGAGGTCTAGTGTGGGGAGGGGTGCCGGAGTGGTTAATCGGAGCAGACTGTAAATCTGCCGCCCTAAGGGCTACGCAGGTTCGAATCCTGCCCCCTCCACTTTAATATAATAGGGATTAGAAGTTCTACCATAAAAACTGGTATAATGTTTTGGGTGCCCACATAGCTCAGTCGGTAGAGCACGTTCTTGGTAAGAACGGGGTCACCAGTTCGAATCTGGTTGTGGGCTTTAACAAAAGGGGGTTAAAAAATGGCAAAGAAGAAATTCGAACGGACTAAGCCCCATTGCAACGTGGGCACCATTGGTCATGTCGACCATGGTAAGACAACATTGACCTCGGCGATAACTATGGTACTTTCCAAGGCGGGAGGAACCGATTTTCGCGCTTTTGATAGCATCGATAATGCTCCCGAAGAGAAGGCGCGCGGTTTGACTATAGCTATTGCCCATATTGAGTATGAGACCGAGAAGCGCCATTATGCCCATATCGATTGCCCGGGGCATGCCGACTTTATCAAGAACATGATAACCGGCGCGGCCCAGATGGACGGCGCTATCCTGGTGGTAAGCGCCCCCGACGGGCCTATGCCTCAGACGAGGGAGCATGTCCTGCTGGCTCGCCAGGTAGAGGTTCCTTACGTCCTAGTGGCTCTCAACAAGATAGACGCTCTCGACGATGAAGAGCTTCAGGAGCTGGTTGAGGTGGAGACCAGGGAGCTGCTGTCCAAGTATAAGTACCCCGGCGACGATTTGCCGGTGATAAGGGTGAGCGCCCTCAAGGCTCTGGAGTGCGGCTGCGGCAAGCGTGAGTGCCAGTGGTGCGGCGGCATCTGGAAGCTGCTCGACGCCATTGACGAGTATATTCCCACTCCGGTGCGACCTAAAGACCAGCCCTTCTTGATGCCGGTTGAGGATGTCTTTAGCATCAAGGGTCGCGGCACCGTGCCTACGGGCAGGGTGGAGCGGGGTGTGATTAGGGGCGGCGACGAGGTTGAGATAGTGGGCTTGCACCACGAGCCGCGCAAGACGGTGGCGACCAGCCTGGAGATGTTCCACAAGATTTTGGACGACGCCGAGCCCGGAGACGCCGTTGGTATTCTGCTTCGGGGCGTGGAGCGGGACGACATCGAGCGGGGTATGGTAATAGCCGCCCCCGGTTCGATTAAGCCGCACACCTATGCCGAGGCTGAGGTCTATGTTTTGAGTAAAGAAGAAGGGGGCAGGCATACCCCGTTCTTTAACGGATATAAGCCCCAGTTCTATATCAGGACTACCGATGTTACCGGCACTATCGAGCTGCCCGAAGGGGTGGAGATGGTTATGCCCGGTGATAATATAACCATGAAGATTAAGCTTATCTACCCGGTGGCTCTGGAGAAGGGCTTGCGTTTCGCTATCCGGGAGGGGGGTAAAACGGTTGGTGCCGGCACCATTAGCCGCATCATTGAATAGACATGGCTAAAAAGTCTGAAGCTAGAGTTATTATCCATCTTGCCTGCACCGAGTGCAGCGAGAGGACATATACTTCCAGCAAGAACAAGAGGAATGACACCCAGCGCTTAGAGCTGAAGAAGTATTGCCCCCGTTGTCGCAGCCATACCCTGCACAAGGAGACAAAATAGTGCGGCAGCGTAGAGGTTTCGAGGCTGTTTGATGGCTCATCGCACTACTGCCAAGCGTTCCCGCTTTCGGTTAATCGGCGAGATTATAGCCGAGCTGAGGAAGGTGGTCTGGCTCTCCCGACGGGAGGCGACTTACCTGACCTTCCTGGTGCTGGTGGTTACTATTGCCGTGGGTGCAATGCTGGGTGCCTTTGACTGGGGTTTTACTCAAATCGTGGATAAGTTCTTTCTGGGCGGATAGGGGCCCGGCTGTTTTCCAATTCCAATTATTTGTTTGAACGAGGGATTATTGGTGGCTGAGAATCAAAATAAGGTGGCGGAAAGTCAAAAAGGCTGGTTTGTGATTCATACCTATTCCGGGTATGAAGAACGGGTTAAGAAGAATCTCGAGCAGCGCATTAAGTTTATGGACAGCGCTGAAGAGATCGGCGATATAATCATACCCACCGAGGTGGAGATAGAGGTCAAGAACGGGCAGCGGCGGAATGTGGATAAGAAGATATTGCCCGGTTATATCCTGGTCAAGATGAAGATGACCGACCAGAGCTGGAACATCGTGCGTAACACGCCGGGGGTCACCGGTTTTGTCGGTAGCGGCACCAAGCCGACGCCCCTGCTCGAGGACGAGGTCAACCAGATCTTAAAGCAGATGGCCGCCGAAGCTCCCAAGGTTAAGGTCGGCTTCCGCAAGGGGCAGAGCGTGCGGGTGAACAGCGGGCCTTTTATCGATTTTGTCGGGGTGGTGGATGAAATAAGCACTGATAAGGGCAAGGTCAAGGTGCTACTGTCCCTGTTCGGGCGGGAAACACCGGTTGAGCTTGATTTCTTACAGGTTGAGAAACTCTAGGAGATAAAGTGGCTAAGAAAGTTAAAGCCGTAATTAAGTTGCAGATTCCCGCGGGCAAGGCGAACCCGGCACCGCCGGTGGGGCCGGCCCTGGGGCAGCACGGGCTTAATATTATGGCCTTTTGTAAAGAATACAACGACCGCACCTCCAGCCAGGCGGGCTCTATTATTCCGGTGGAGATAACCGTCTTCGACGACCGCTCTTTCACCTTTATCACCAAGACGCCGCCGGCTACCGATTTGCTTAAAAAAGCGCTGGGGCTGGAAAAAGCCTCCGGCGACTCCGGCCATGAGAAGGTGGGCAAGATATCCCGAGCCCAGATTCGCGAGATAGCCGAGATTAAGGCCAAGGATTTAAACGCTACCACTATTGAGGGGGCGGAGCGAATTGTCGAAGGTACCGCCCGCAGTATGGGGATCGAGGTAGAATAAAGTGACCAAACACGGCAAGAAATACGCCGAGGCGCTGAAGCTGGTGGATGGGGACAAGAGCTATACCCCGGAAGAGGCTATCGGCATCGCCAAGAAGGCAGCTTTTACCAAATTCGACGAAACGGTTGAGCTTCACCTCCGCATGGGGGTCGACCCGCGCGACGCCACACAGCAGGTGCGCGGCGTGGCTCTCCTGCCCCATGGTCTGGGCAAGAAGGTGCGAGTGCTGGTTTTTGCCCAGGGTGATGCCGCCAGAGCCGCCGAGACCGCCGGCGCCGATTCCGTCGGCGCTGAAGACATGGTTAAGAAGATCGAGGACGGCTGGCTGGAGTTCGATACCGCTATCGCCACCCCTGATATGATGGGCAAGGTAGGTAAGCTGGGTAAAATCCTGGGGAGGAAGGGGCTGATGCCCAACCCCAAGTCGGGGACGGTGGTGGCGGCGGAGGATATACCCCGGGCTATCGATGAAGCCCGCAAGGGGCGGGTGGAATTCAAGCTCGACCGCCAGGCTATCATTCATGTCGTCCTGGGCAAGGTTAGCTTCGAGGAAGACAAGTTACTGGCTAACCTGACGGCGGTGATCGAGGCGATAATGAAGGCTAAGCCCAGCGGGGCTAAGGGACAATATGTCAAGACCGCTTCTTTAACCACTGCCATGGGGCCGGGTATAAGCCTCGACCTTAAACCAGCCCTGGCTCTATCTTCCAGTTAGTAGTTAAGCCAGTTAGTAGTTAAGAATAATAGAGTGAAAGGGGATATCTGATGGCGGATGTTGCTATTGTTGGTGCCGGCCAGAGTGTTTTCAGCCGTAGCTGCGGCGTATCTATCCGGGAGCTGGCTTTTGATGCTTTTAAGGAATCGCTGGAGGGGCTGGATATCACCACCGGTGATATCGACGCTTCTATCATCTGTTCGGCGCCGGAGTATGACAAGCAGCGCTCACCGGCGGGCTTGATATCGGAGTATCTGGAGTTAACCCCCAAGCCGAGCTTCTACGTGGAGACGGTCTGTTCCTCCAGCAGCACGGGCTTACGAGTCGCCTGGTCGCTGGTTAAGTCGGGCCTGCACAAGGTGGTGGCGGTAATCGGTTTTCAGAAGATGTCCGAGCTTTCCTCCCGCGACGCCGCCGAAAGGATGGGGCGGGGGGCGGATATAATCTGGGAATCGCCCTTCGGGCTGACCATGCCCGCGGGTTACGCCATGTACGCCCGGGCTCATATGGATAAGTACGGCACTACCGAGGAGCATTTTGCCAAGGTGCGTGTTAAGAATTCGCACTACGGGGC
>DATKYX010000135.1:0-2304 GCA_035528255.1 Dehalococcoidales bacterium
TATCAATAACGTCAAGACGCTGGCTTTTGTCCGTCACATAGTTGATAAAGGGGCTAAGTGGTTTAGCGGCATCGGCACTAAAAACAGCCCCGGTACCGCCGTTTTCGCCCTGGCGGGCAAGGTGGTCAATACCGGGCTGGCCGAGGTGCCCATTGGCACTACCCTGCGCCGGGTTATCTTCGATGTCGGCAGCGGCGTCCCCAACGGCAAGGGCTTCAAGGCGGTGCAGATAGGCGGGCCTTCCGGGGGCTGTTTGCCCGAATCGGCTTTAGACCTGCCCATTGACTTCGACTCCCTGACCGGGGCCGGGGCGATGATGGGTTCCGGCGGCATGATTGTCCTCGACGAGGACGACTGCATGGTGGAGATTGCCCGCTACTTCCTTGAGTTCACCCAGCGCGAGTCCTGCGGTAAGTGCACCTTCTGCCGGCTGGGAACGAAGCAGATGCTGGAAATCCTGAGTGATATTACTAAGGGCAAGGGGAAACTAAAAGATTTGGATACGCTTATCGAGCTGGCTGAGGATGTCAGGGCGGGCTCGCTCTGCGGGCTGGGCAGGACGGCGCCCAACCCGATACTATCCACGCTACGCTATTTCCGCGACGAATACGAGGCTCATATATTGGAGGGGCGCTGCCCGGCGCTGATGTGCCCGGAGCTTATTGCCTTCTACATCATCCCCGATAAGTGCGAGCGCTCCTGCGATGCCTGTGTCGGCACCTGCACCGTGGAAGCCGTATCCAGTCACCCCAAGAAGAGGTACAAGATTATCGACCAGGAGAAGTGCGTCAAGTGCGGCACCTGCCTTACCGCTTGCCCGCCGCAGTATAACGCCGTGGTCAAGCTGTCGCCGCCGAGCGAAGTGCCGGAATGAAAACGATATCATTAACCATTGACGGCAAAGAGATAAAAGCCCGTGAGGGGCAAAAAGTCCTGTGGGCGGCGCTGGACAACGGCATTTACGTACCCAATCTCTGCGCCCTCCGCGAGAAAACAACGCCGGACGCCTCCTGCCGCCTCTGCTGGGTGGAAATAGAGGGCAAGGCGGTTACCGCCTGCACCGAGACGGTAGAAGAGGGCATGGTGGTCAACACCAGGGGTGCGATGGCTTTAAGGCTGGCGCGTACCGCCCTGGAACTGCTTTTGGCGAGTAACGAAGTTGACTGCGCCAACTGCCCCGCCAATGGCACCTGCGAGCTGCAAAAGATAGCCGCTCACTTAAAGGTTAAGCTCAAGACAAAGCGTTTCCGGAAACTCTTGCGCCAGTTGCCGATAGACGACAGCAGCCCGGAATTTACCTACGACCCCAATAAGTGCGTCCTCTGCGGGCGCTGCATCTGGTTCTGCCGCCGTAAGAATATCGGCGCCCTCGGTTTTGCCCACCGCGGCTTCAACCGCAGGATGACGACATTTGCCGACGGGCCGATGGCCGATTCGGGGTGTTACGATTGCGCCGAATGCGTGGCGGTCTGTCCTACCGGGGCGCTGACTCTAAAGAAACCGTAGCCTGCTACTTGGCCCGCCCGTAGTCGTCTTCCAGCCTGACCACATCATCCAGCTCCGGGGTCGAGACTTCGAAGAGCGTGGTATCTTCAATAGCCTTGAGGCGGTGTCGGGTGTGGGGGGGGATTCTCATGGACCGGCCCGGTTCAAGGATAACCTGTTTCATCTTTCCCTCGTCCTCGATTTCCAGCAGCGCCTTTCCCTGGTGGAGATACATCGTCTCGTCCTTCTTTTCGTGGTATTGAAGGCTGAGGCGGTGTCCCTTTTTGACGAAGATGAGCTTGCCGGCGTAGTTCGACGTCTCGGCGAAGAGCAGCTCGAACCCCCAGGGCTTCTCGGTTTTGCGGGGGAGTTTTTCTTCCATTTGTTGTCCTCCCTCTAGACCCCGGCCAGTTTCCGGCCCAGTTCCAGCATCTTTTCCACCCGCGCCTGGCTGTCGCTTTCGGCGTAGATGCGGAGGATGGGCTCGGTTCCGGAGAACCTTATTAAAAGCCAGCTGGTGTCGGCCAAGGTCAGGTGGAAGCCGTCGCCGGTGTTTGTCCTGGTCACCTTGACCCCGCCGATGGATTGGGGCAGGTTATCGCCGACGCCCTGGGTTATCGCCTGGCGCCGGTCTTTGGGGAAGGTGAAGTCGTGGCGCTGGTAGTAGTGGGGGCCGACCTTGCTGTAGAGATAGTCCACCAGTTGCGAGGGGGTTTTGCCTGTCTTGAGCATGAAGTCGAGGAAATACAGGCCGGCCAGAATGCCGTCCCGTTCGGGCATGTGGCCGCGGAAGCCATAGCCCCCGCTCTCCTCTCCGCC
>DATKYX010000136.1:0-5540 GCA_035528255.1 Dehalococcoidales bacterium
TGAGGAACGGCTGATGATATTGAAAAGCCTGCCTCTACGGATATGGGTCATAGTGGCGCTGACCCTGGCGCTGGGGGCGGCCATTACCCGCCTGGCCTGGGGGATTACCACCGCCAGCCATGGGGGCAGCATAGCCATAATCATCCTGCTCATGGTGGCTATTAGCGGTACATACGCCCTGCTCTTCTACCTGGCTATCAAGCCCAGCCTGAAAAAGCTCAAGAGCCTGCCGGTGGCGATAGTGGCTACGGTAATAGCCGGCGGGGGCATCATCGGCTGCGTCATCCACTTCATCCGCTTCGTTACCTCGCCCAGAGCGTCTTCGCCGCTTAGCGTAATAGTTGCCAGTATGCTCCTGGCCAGCGGCGTGGTCATCTGCGGACTGATTCTATGGCTCGTCTGGCGGTTTCGGAAGAGGGGAAAAGACTAGGGGTTATGGATAGAGAAAGATTCGAAAGGCTGGTAGAGAGGGCGGTGGAAGGCCTGCCCGAGGAGTTTCGCGCCCGCCTGGAGAACGTTGACGTGGTCGTGGAAGACTGGCCCTCGCACCATCAAATGTCCAGAATGGGCTTAAGGAACCGCCACGCCCTGCTCGGCCTCTACGAGGGCATACCCCTGACCGAGCGCGGCGGGCATTACGGACTGGTGCCCCCCGATAAGATAACCATCTTCCAGAGGCCGATTGAAGCCAGGTACCGCGACGACGCCAAGATTACGGCTGTAATCGGCAAGGTGGTCCGTCACGAAATAGCCCACCACTTCGGCATCGGGGACAGGCGCTTAAGAGAGCTGGAATCAGAGGAAGACTACCGGGCTTAGCCCCCCAAATCCCTGACCATGTAGTCCCCCCGCGATTGGTAGCCGAACTCGGTGCGGTAGTATTCCCGGGCACCGACGCCGCTTAAGATGGTCATTTGTCGCGCCCCGAATTCCCCGACGGCGATTCGCTCCGCCTCCCGGAGCAGGGCTTTGCCCAGCCCCTTGTGTTGCGCCGCCTCCGCGTTCTGCCCGGCGAGGGGGACCTCGGGCCCGTAAACGTGAAGCTCCCGTATCAGAGCCGAGTTGCCGCCGTTTTCGGGCTGAATCCTCATGCGCAGTATGGCGAATAGGGTTTCGTTTTCATCCTCGAAAGAGAGGAAGATTTCCTTGCCCCCCGCCGCCCCGTAGTCCAGCCGCACCAAGCGTGGCTCGCCTATTTCCCGACCCTCCCGCGCCCGGTGGCCGTACTCGCGGCAGCGGATGCACTTACATTCCGTTCCCTTTTGCTGCATACGCTGTTTGACTGTTCCCCGCAGCGAGTCCTTGCAGCCGGCGGTGATGAACTTGGCGGGAATGTCGCGCAGCACCCGCGATATGCGCACGTATTTGGGCACGATGGACTTAATATCAACCAGCAGCCCGACCATGGTCTTGACGGTGTAGGGCTGGTAACGCTTTTCCTTATACCATTTCTCCAGCTCAGTGCCCTCGACCACCATGGTGGGGTAAAGCTTCAAGCCGTCGGGCTTAAAGCGCTCGTCTTCGAAGAGCCTCCGGGATAGCTCCAAATCGTGCTCCGGCGTGGAGCCGGGCAGCCCCGGCATCAGGTGGTAGTATACCTTGAAGCCGTGTTGCCGCAGCAAGGCGGTAGCCCGCACCACGTCCTCGACCTTATGCCCCCGCCGCGTCAGGCGGTAGATTTCGTCGTCCGGCATCTGCACGCCCAGCTCGACTCTGGTGGCGCCGAATTTGAGCAGGCGCTCTATCTCTTCTTCTCCGCACCAGTCGGGGCGGGTCTCGATGCAAAGCCCCGTGCAGCGGTGCCTGGCTGTCTGGTTGCGTTGCTTGGCTTCTTCCAAGTCGGCGGAATCCTCGCCGTTCAAGCCGTCGAGGCACTCCTTGATGAAGCGGAACTGGTAGTCCTCGGGGAAGGCCAGGAAGGTGCCACCCATCACTATCAGCTCAATCTTGTCGGTGGGGTGCCCCATATCGCTTAAGACCTTGAGCCTCAGCTTCACCTGTTTGCCGGCGTCGTAGTCGCACCTTATCGCCCGCAAGACCGCCGGCGATTCCGGGGTATAGCTCTGGGGCGTGGCCCGGTAGGTGGGGCAATAGACGCACTGTCCCGGGCACTTAAGCGGCTCGGTCATCACCGCCACCGGCGTCACCCCCGATATCGTCCTTGCAAATTTCCTCATCTTATGCCATAAACAGTGTAGCAAATTTGGCTGAGAAACAGAAACAAGGGAAGGAAAATCCCCCTTAATCCCCCTTTTCCAAAGGGGGAAATGGAGTGGGGAAGAGAAGCTTATAGAGGTGACACCTCTGCAGGGTGGGATTTGGTGTGGGAAGCAAAACACGAGGGGATGGGGTGAACAATAAAGAAATCTTCGACCGGATAGCCCCGAGCTGGTATAATTTCCGGCACTGGTCTATATTCCAGACCGAGCTGGAGGCGCTGGCTCACCGCTGGCAAAAGGGCCGGCTGCTCAATGTCGGCTGCGCCCACGGGCCCGACTTTTTGCCCTTCAAGGACGGCTTCGAGCTCTACGGGGTGGACTTCTCCGCCGAAATGCTAAAATTCGCCGAAAAGTACTCTCAGAAGTTCGGCTTTAGCGTCGAGCTCAAGCTGGCCGATGTCCGCAAGCTGCCCTATGCCGATAATAGCTTCGACTGGGCAATATCGGTGGCGACCTACCACCACCTGGGGGGCAGGGAGCATAAAGAGGCGTTAATGGAGCTAAAACGGGTGCTCAAACCCGGCGGCGAAGCCTTTATCACGGTGTGGAACCGCTGGCAGCCCCGCTTCTGGTTTAAGCCCAAAGAGGTGAAAGTCCCCTGGCGGCAGAAGGACCAGACCCTCTATCGCCACTACTACCTCTTTTCTTACGCCGAACTGGAGAGGCTGGCCAAAGAGGCTGGTTTTGAGGTGTTGCAGTCTTTCCCCGAAAGCGCCTACCGCTTTCCGCTGAAAGCCTTTTCCCGGAATATATGCCTGCTAGTTAAAAGCTAGACTGGCTTATTTCTCCATCTTCTTGCGGAGTATCATGATGACTACGGCGGCAAGGGCATAGAAGGCAGCAACAGCGAATATTGCGGGGTATACCATTGGTGTTGGCGTGCTGCTGAACAGGTCTTCATTGATAATGCCCATGATGAAGCTACTGAACCCCATCACCATTCCGCAAAGGAACAGGACCCAAGCGGTTATTGTGGCTAGAGCTTTAAAAATAGGTGGCATTTTCTCCCCCCTTTAGGCTTTTTCTGGCTACATTATAGCACCAGCTGTCAAGGAGGCTTTGGGGATTAACCTTTGGCGGCTTTGGTGTAGATGACCAGCTCACTGCGGTGGAAGCCCAGCTTCTGGAAGTAGTCCTTTAGTTCCCAGTGACGCTCGTCGATGACGGCACGCACCGCCTCGACCCCTCTGGCGTGGCAGCGCTGGGCCAGGGCTTCGACCAGCTTGGTGGCGATACCCTGCTTCTGGTAGTCGGGGTCAACGATTAGCAGGTGGATGATGCCCACTTCGTCGATGGGTATGCCGGCGAAGGCTAACCGCCCCCAGATAAAGCCGACAACCTTGTCGTCGGCCTCGGCGACACAGCTCAGGTCGAGCGGACCGCCGGGGTTGGTCGAGGCTACTTCGTCGAAGGTCATGGCGCTCCGGTAGCTTAAGCGGCTCCGCTTGGTGCCGGGTATCTTTTCCTCCCTGATTTTGCCGTAAACGTCTATCAGGGCGTCGATATCGTCGCGCTCCATGGGCCTTATCTTTATCTCTTTTCCGGTAGTGGCCATCGTAATCACCCCCGCTTTATGCCTGTCTGGAATAGGCTTATATAGAAGTCTATTAGCTTTTATCGGCCTTTGTCAAATATGTTTTTTAATGGACACGGCGTGGGGGTTTGTGCTTTAATTTAACCTTGTAATCAAGGATAAGGAGCGGCTTCGCGGACTTCGACTGGGCGGAAATAGCTAAAATTCTCTCTTACATTATACCGGTGGCTATCTTCGTTATCTTCAATATTTTCATGCGCAAGCAGCATGAGCAGAAACGGCGGCTGGGGGTGGTCAAGACCCTGATAGCCGAGGCGGACCATAACCGGAAGTTGATGGAAGCCTTCCTCATCCAGTGGGACTACAAGAAGTTCAAGACGAGCACCTGGAAGCGGAATAAAGACAAGCTGGACTATATCGGCCAGAGCCTGCGCGCTACGCTGGCGGGCACCTATGAAATCGTCGAAGGCTTCAATCGGGAGATAGAAACGGCTAAGCAGCAAAAGTCGGTGAGCTACCTGGCCGGTATCCGGGTGGATAAATTAAGGGACCCGATGGCTAAAAGCCGGCAGGGGCTTGAAGAATGGTACGCCCTGAATAAGGATAGAAAAAAGCCCCCCGAAGATGAGGGCGTTTCGCCTTCATAGTTCCCCGGAGTTGTCTATCTGTCAGCCGTCTCCACGGCATGCGCCCGTTTCAACTGTTCCAGCCGCGCTTTAGATGATTTGACATCCTCTATGGTCATCAGCACCGCGTCCTCGCGGTTATCGGTGTAGTAGCCGCGGCGCAACCCCACCCTGACGAAGCCGTACTTGGCGTATAGCTTCTGGGCTTCGGCGTTGGAGGCGCGCACCTCCAGGGTAACGAGCTTTGCCCTCAGCTCGATAGCCAGCTCGATAATGGCGATGAGCAGTGATTCGCCTATCCCCTGGCGGCGGTGCTTTTCCCGCACGGCGATGTTGGTTATGTGGGCTTCGTCCACCAGCAGCCAGAGGCCGACGAAACCCATGATATAGTGCCCCGCCGCCGGCGCCGGCCCGTTGCCGAAGAGCCGCCTTACCCGGGCCAGCAACCCCGCGAAGCCCTTATCGGGGACGGCTTCGGGCTCTTCCCTGCCGTCGCAGGCGACGATGTAGTGGGCCAGCCCGTTTTTCAGCTCGCGCTGGTAGTTGGCCGGCGGCCACAGGGTAGGGAAGGCTTCACGGTCAATCTCGCTGACCTGGGGTACGTCTTCCTGGCTCATCAAACGCAGATACACGCCTAAATTCCATCCTCGGAGAGATTATGGTTTCGGGGTTATTTTATCATATTCCCCCGCGTTGTTCTTCCCACCCAATACCCACCCTACAGAGGTGTAACCTCTATAAACTTCTCTCCGCCCCACGGGTCTTGCGTCCCACCCGTCCCGCCCAATAGGAGTTAGACTCCTCTTATACCTCTTATTTTGGGGGTGTTTAAGAGGGGGTGAAAACCCCCTCTTTACCTTAAAAGGGCAGTGGGTGGGAATAGATAAAATAGGGGCGGAGGTGGGGATTTGTTAGCTTTACGAACTATCTTTTTACTTTTTCCTTCGTTATACTATATGCACAGGATAACGCCGTAGTTGCCCTAAATCTAGAGGGAGTTGTCAGGTGCAAGGTGAAGAAAGCCTGGTTCGTCGGGCGCAAAACAATGACCAGGAGGCGTTTGCCCGGCTGTACGAGGAGTATTTCGATAAAATTTATCGCTATCTGGCTCTGAGGGTAGGTAATGAGATGGAGGCGGAAGATATGACTCAACAGGTCTTC
>DATKYX010000137.1:0-6447 GCA_035528255.1 Dehalococcoidales bacterium
GGGGGGGCATCGATGCTCTTCTACAAGATGGGCAACGGGAACCTTATACCAGTTGCGCACCGCGGGACTAGCCGTAAAGAAATCAAGGCACTCCAGGAGAAAGAGTGGGCTAGGCGCCAGGGCGGGATCTGCGCCGTTATCAGCTACACAGAGGTACACGCGATCTATTTCGCTACGAAAGAAAAGAAAGGAGGCGACCAATGAGCAGGGTTTTTGTCTACGACGGCAGGGAGTTCGATGACCCAGACGCCAATCTCAGCGCCGATGAAGTTAGGCAGCAGATGACAAGCTTCTTCCCCGAGCTGGCCAACGCTGAGGTAACCCAGAGTGAGCGCGACTCCGAATCGGAACCCGGGACGAAAGACACCATCTACGAGTTCAGAAGGCGGGTCGGCACGAAAGGCGCACAGTAGGGGGTGACCGGTATGGCAGAAAGAGAAGATATAGACAAGGTGGTCCATGCCCTCGAAAAGGTGCCCCCAAAGCAGCTCATGCTTATCGAGCTGGCCAACAGCATCCCTGTCACGGGCGGCAGCCTTGATGTGCAAGCCCTCCTTGACAGGATACCGGAAATCAACCTGGCCACCGCCGAGGCTACGGCCTATGGTAACCACACCATCCAGGCGGTTGACGCCCTGGTGAGATTGCAGGGGCAGACTGACGAGGAGTAGCTATGTGGGACCTGGACACCATCATCGCACAGAATAACCAGGCTGCTATTGAAGCCATGATGCGGCCGCCGGCAGTTGAGGCGGCTCAAACGCCGCGGCCGGAAGCCTGGCCTTTATCCACGCTTGCAAAGAAACTGAAGGTCGGGCCCCCGCTGCTGTCGGAGCTGCTGAAATGCTTCACGAATATAGACGACATCGAGAAGTTCGTGGCCATCATCCGGGAATTTCTTCCGGAGCACGAGGCCGACATACTGACGGAGCCCCGATTCGGCCGGCTTTACAAGTTCTGCTACCTCTTCAGCAAAAGGTATTTCCCTCTCCCCATATTTATGCAGGAAGCCGAGCTGGGCGGTTTCGTAGCCAGTTTGCCGGTGGAGATGATGGGTATGTCCTACTCATCTTACCACGACCTTGGTATGCGGCTGGGGTACGCCCTGCTGCTGGCTCTTGTCGTTTACCCCTACGAGGGGGACTGGAGAGACGAAGAGGACGACAGGGTGCCTTTCGACCCGACGGATCTGCCGGCGGCAAAGTTCAAGCCGTCTGCCAGCGATATCGCCTGGGTGGAAAACATGGTGTCATCCCTAGCGATCGGCGGCCAATGGCTCGCGCCGATGGGCTTTGCCATGGTCAAGGTAGCCGAAAATAAAATCCTGTTGAGGGACGCGAAAGATACCCCTGACGTAAAGGAAACCATACGCCGCACTCTATTGATTGCGAAGAAAGCCGGAATAGAGGCGGAGTTCTCCAAGACCGGCAGAACGGCCCAGGAGAAGCTAAACGGCGCCAAGGTGCCGCTCTTTGACATGATTCAGGGGGTGGTCGGCGAGCAGCTGGTCAAGATGATCCCGCCGGCGGGCTGGGAGCCAGATACCCTGCACAAGATGACCGACGGCACGCCGTACGATGGGCTCGGGGACTTTGCCGACTGGGTGTGCTCTAACACCGGGTGCGTCGTCCTGGATTCAAATTACGGCGACTGTGAATATATAGAGGGCTACGGTGAGCCTTTATTTAAGTGGTCACGCTATAACGTTGACAGGCTGACAGAGAGCTACCCCAAAGCTCAAGAGCTACGCGGGAAGATAGCCCGTGTTGTCGATTGGCTGGAAAGAGACCCCCAGGTTCGCTACAGGGAGCTCCTAGACTTCCTGCTGTCGCTGCCTGAGGAGGAGCGAAAGTCTGCTGACCCGGCCCGGTGGCGGACGGTCTACGACCCGACCGAGCACTGGTGCCCTTTAGAGCCTGAATTAGGAAGAGAGGAGGACGAAGAAGATGCCGGAGACGAAGCCTGAGAATTTTGAGTGGGCGGTTCCTGCAGAGCTGGGAATCCCGCCCGACCCGCTGCGGCTGAGGCTGGACTTTCATCACCAGGCCGTGGTGATGACCACCTTCCAGGAAGAAACCGTAACCCGGAAGGTCGTCTCGGCCATGGATGTAGCCCATGCCCTGGCGGGTGAGCTGTCTTTCGGCTCCGGGCTGCTACCTGACCGCACGCTTTGGTGGCGGAATACCAGGAGCGGGCCTGTAATCGCCATATACGACGAGCCGCAGGTTAGGCCGCTGGCGCTGCTCGAGGATGTAGGAACGCCGCCGCGCCGGTTCATGGTGCCTCTCCCAGGCCTGATTTTCCTCTGCCGGCCCGGCAGCCCACCGTGGGTCTATGCGGTCAAGAAGAAGCCGACGAAAGAAGCCGACACCGTTTACAAGGCGCCGCTGGCCAACGTCTTTTCGACTGGCCGGACTTGCCCGGGCACCCATGACTTCCCCACCCGGGTAGCCGATATCGTGCAGTCTTTCTTTACGTCATTCTTCAGCCCGACGGCGGATCTGCACAACCGGTCAAACAAGTTCCCCCAGAACATTATTCGCCTGTGGGCGCACCTGGACAAGAAGAAGAGGTTCCCGATGGCCGACCTGGTCAAACACGGCACGGTGCACGACCTTATGGAGATGGAGATGTGACATGAAACCTGTCGGCTATCTAATCAACCGCCAGGAAGGCCTGGCGGGGGAGCGGGGGCTATATTACGACTATATCGTCGCCGCCAACGGGCTTTTCATCGAAGCGGAGAATAAGCTGCTGGAGGTTCGAATCCCCGTTGCCGACTGCGAAATCCGGGGCCTAGCGCCCCTGAAGGTGAAGTTTATCCTTACCTACGGGAGTATCCCGCAGCGGTTCTTTGACCTGGCGCTTGACATGTTCCTGTCCGATATCTCGAGGGAGCACTACGTCGCCGTCACCGGCGACTCCGGCTACCACTTCCACGTCCCGTCTCAGGAAAAAGAGGCGGCTAAGGTCGTCTATGATTGCGGGGACCAGGTAGTGCTCGACCTGCATTCTCACAATAAGATGTGGGCCAGGTTCAGCGGTATAGACGACAGCGACGACGTTGGGTTAAAGGTGTACGGCGTTGTCGGCAACCTGGATAAAACGCCGACTGTCAACCTTAGGCTGGGGGTCTACGGTTACTTCATGCCCTTAGCCTGGAAAGACGTCTTCGACGGCGCCCTCGCCGGCGCCATAGAGTTCGAAGGAGAGGAGGTCATACCCGAGGATGAGCTACACGGTGATGATGGGCGACAGCATGGGCCGCCCGAAAATCGTCGTGGTTGGCTGCGGTGGGACAGGTGGTTTCCTGGCCGAAGGTCTGTGTAGGATCCTGGCCAACATCGACCTTGACCTGCTGCTGATTGACCACGACCGGGTGGAGCCGCATAACCTACGAAGACAGAATTTCTTTGAGGGTGATGTCGGCAAGTTCAAGTCCCAAGTTCTCGCCGAGCGCCTGGCGGTCCAGTACGGCCGGCGGATAGGCTACAGCGTCTATCCTTATGACCGCGACATACTCAATGACCGGACTGCTATCGGCCGCAGGGTGGCGCGGGGGCTGATTATCGGCTGCGTTGACACGCCCCACGCCAGAAAGCTGATACACGACTCTTTAGACTGGAACGACTGGTGGCTGGATGCCGGCAACGGTTTTCAGTCAGGCCAGGTCCTCATCGGCAACACCAAAGAGGTCAGCGGCCTGGAGGAGGCGTTTGACGATATTGGCCACACCGTTCTCAAGCTGCCGATGCCCTCTCTACAGCTCCCCAGTCTCTTGGCGGCGTCCACGTCGCCAGCGCCGGCCCAGCAGGACTGCGCCGAGGCGGTAGAGGACAACGCCCAAAGCCCCGTCATCAACCAGGCGATGGCCACCCTGGCGTTAGATTTCGTCTACAAGCTTCTGACGGGCCGGCTGACCTGGATGGGGGCATATCTGAATTTAGAGGCTGGGACGCTTCAGGCGGTACCAGCTGAACCCGTAATCATCGCCCGCATGTTTAGCGTGAAGGTCGACACGCTAATTGGCAAACTCAAGTGCTCATTAGGGCACAGGTATTATATGCCAGGAAGGAGGTAAAGACAGATGGCGAAGGACAAAGAAAAGGACGCCGAGACAAAGGCCGAAGTGAAAGTCGAGGCCGAGGTTGTATCCCCGGAAGAAGTGCCAGAGGAGATACCGGAAGAAGAGCTGGAGGAGACACCGGCTGTAGCCGAAGTGAAAGAGCCTAAGAAGCCAAGCAATGAGCTGAAGATCGTCATTACCCTGAAAGACGACCGAGCCATTGTTGGCCTCCAGTCCCCCGACTGCGACCCTATCTTTCACACCGTCCAGGGCGGGCTGCCGGCAGTAAAGAAGCAGCTCGACAAGCTCATCTCGGAAGCTAAAGCCAAGTGGACCACCAGCCCCCAGAACCCCAAGGCCATACTTCCCGAGCCACCACCACCGCCACCGGCACCCCGCCGGCAGGCCACCGTACGACACGAGGAACCAGCACAGCCGAGTATGTTTTAGTCCCGGCCCCTTCTATGAGATGGCCGCCATAGAAGGGAAAAAACGGCCAGAAAGGAGGTTAAGCGTATGGAAATTAGGGTTGAACAGCTTAGGAATGCTTTGGAGATACTAAAGCCGGCAGTTCCTCGTAATCCCACGCTGCCCATCCTGAAAAACATCCTGGTAAAAGATGGGCAGCTGATGGCCACCACCCTCGAGTCCATGATCGTCATTGACATGCCCGAGGCGGATGAGTCCTTCCTTCTGCCCTATGCAGAAGTGCTGAAAATGCTCAAGTACGTCCCGGGATACGAGAAGCTGCAGATACACTCCGAGAGCGGAAAGTTGACGCTATCCTGGTCTGACGGCGAGGGGACCTACCCCGTGGAAAACATCAAAGGCTTTCCGATTATCCCGGAGCTTAAGATTAAGGACGAAGCCGATATCAACGGCGACGCCTTTATCCCGGCGCTAGCATCCGCCTTGCCCTATGTCGCCAGAGATGAAGGGCGTCCCGTGTTGACCGGGATTACGGTACAATTCGGCCGCCCAATAGAAATCAGCGCCGGCGACGGTTTCCGCATGGCCCACATTGTCCTGCCCTTTGGGTTCCCCGCGGAATACACCACCGTCATACCCGCCGGCGCCATCTCGACGCTAATCCACGTGATGGCCAAAACGCCGCGGACACCGCCCCAGGGCGAGGCGCTTGTGGACATACTCACGGCCAAGCGGCAGGTCCACGTCGCCCTGGACGGCAAGCTGGGCATGATAGTCAGATTCACCCCGAACGTCAAGGTCATCGTCAGGCTGGTCGATGGGAGTCCCCCAGCCTGGCTGAAGCTCATCCCCAAAGACGAGCCTATCCTTAGGGTCCAGTTCTTCGCCAGGGAGATGGAGACGGCCGTCCGGCGAGTCGGCGACGTGGCCAGCAAGAATAAGGGCATTGTTCGCTTCGAATTCCAGGCCGGCGCCTGCAGGGTTTCGGCCAAGGCTGACGGCCGAGAGGTTTCAGCCAAGGTCTCGGCTCTGGACATGTTGGGCGCCCCGAACCGTATTGCCCTGAACCAGGGCTATCTCACCGAGTACCTGAAAGAAAAAGATAGCATAGTTACGATGATGTGGACGGGCGGAGCCGCGCCGGCGTCTTTCCACCACCCCAGCAGCCCGAATGTGCTCATCATGCCGATGCAGACAAGCTGGGGCGACGAGCCGGCCGCCGAGCAGGAAAAGCCGGCGGCGGATGTGGCGGCGGCGGAAGAGTCAGCAGCAGCGGCGGCGGGCCCGGAAGAGCCTGAGGCGGCGGCGGCGGCGGCGGAAACGGCAGCGGCGGCGGCGCCAGAGGCCAGTGCCCCCAAGCCGAAAAAGGGAGGCGGTAAGAAGGTAAAGAAATAGGCCAGGAAGCGGTAGCAAGGTTGGAGGGGGGGAGGCTGTCTCTCCCCTTCCAACCGTTCCAACCATTCCAACCAGTTGGAGGCTGGTAAACCGTTGGAGCTCGACGGTTTACCAATATGAGAGGGGGTGGGTTCGTGACTAAAGTCGACGAAGTTATCGAAAAGGCCCAGGACGCGTTCTGGAAAGTAGTGGCTGAAAGCTACCCCGAGGTCAAGACGGGCGATTTGCCACCAGAAGCCGTTTTGGATTTCGAGGAGGCTAGCCAAAACGCTGTCCAGGCCTGGTTGCGCTGGAATAAGGAGTCGTAAAAGAAGAAAGGAGGTCGTTATGGTAAAGGTACATTTTACCGACCCGGGTGAGTTCTGCGCCGAGATTGAGGCCGACAAGGCCAAAATCGACCGGAACATCGTCAGGTGCACCATACGCTGGGAGCCGTCAAAGATGTCGCCCAACATACAGCACGTGACTGCGGTCGCCTACTACTCGGTGGACGGGCAAATCGTCGAGTTTGCCCACTACTGCGGCGACGTCTGGGGTATAAACACCGGAAGAGATGA
>DATKYX010000138.1:0-4894 GCA_035528255.1 Dehalococcoidales bacterium
CATCCCTTGCCCTACCTGGCGCCGGCCCTCGACGCCGGTATGGCCACCCTGTTTGCCGAGGAATTGATAGAAGCCATAAGATACCTGGAGACGCCCGATTTTTATACAAAGACGGAAGACCCCGTCGACGGCAACATCTGGCTGGGTGCCGCCGACGACGTCATCCTGAGGAAGCGGGGGGTCGAGTTCGTTGACGGCACCGCCCCCGGCTTCGCCGCCATCGTCGGCGCGGCTCCCACCAACAAGATAGCGGCCAGTATCGCCCAGGAGCTGCAGCAGAAGAACCTCTACGTGTTTATGGCTTCCGAGTATAACGGTAAGAAGTTTTCCGAGCAACTGGTGGAGGAGGGGGTGCAAATCGGCTGGCCGACACGCCTGGTTTCCTTCGGGCCCGATGTCAGCGCCGCCGTCTTCGCCATGGGCTTCGCCACCCGCGCCGCTATGTCCTTCGGCGGCATCGAGCCCGGTAGCTACCGAAAGATACTCATCTATAACAAGGATCGAATATTTGCCTTTGTCCTGCCCATGGGCTATGTCACCGACGAGTGGTATGCCAACGCCGCCGGTGCCATTAACTGGGGATTCCCGGTTATTGCCGATACCCCCATACCCGAGGTCCTGCCCACGGGCATTTGCACCTACGAGCACGTCGTTTCCAATATCCCCCACGACCAGCTGGTGGCCAAGGCGGTGGAGGTGAGGGGTTTGAAGGTGGTGGTGGCCGAAGTGCCGGTGCCGGTAGCCTACGGGCCCGCCTTCGAGGGGGAGAGGGTGCGGGGGGAGGATATCTACCTGGAATGCGGCGGCGGACGGACGGCGATGGTGGAATGGGTGACCACCAAGCGTATGGAAGAAGTTGAAGACGGCAAGGTCGAGGTGTTCGGGCCTGATTTAAGCGATATCGAGCCCGGTTCCCGCCTGCCCCTGGCTATAGCCGTGGAGGTGGCGGGGAGGGAGATGCAGGACGACTTCGAGCCTATCCTGGAGCGCCAGATTCACCACCTCATCAATTACGCCCAGGGGGTGATGCACATCGGGCAGCGGGATATCGCCTGGATACGAATCGCCAAGCAGGCGGTGGAGAAGGGCTTTAAGCTGCACCACATCGGCGATATCCTCCACGCTAAGCTGCACCAGGATTTCGGGCGTATCTTCGATAAGATACAGGTGAAGCTCTACACTGAGGAAGCTAAAGTAAAAGAGGTGGAGGAGAAGGCGAGGGCGGTCTACGGCAAGCGGGACGTCCGTATCGAGGGCATGACCGACGAGACCATCGATACCTACTACTCCTGCACCCTTTGCCAGTCCTTTGCCCCGAGCCATGTCTGCGTCATCAGCCCGGAGAGGACGGGGCTTTGCGGCTCCTATAACTGGATGGACTGCAAGGCTTCTTATGAGATTAACCCCACCGGCCCCAACCAGCCCGTAGAGAAAGGGGAGACCATCGACGCCAAGATGGGGCAGTGGAAGGGGGTAAACGACTTCGTCTATAAAGCTTCCCGGGGCAAGATAGACCACTATAATTTCTACAGCATAGTCAATGACCCCATGACTACCTGCGGCTGCTGCGAGGCTATCGCCGCCGTCCTGCCCATGTGTAACGGGATAATGACGGTCAACCGCGAGTATACCGGTGAAACCCCCTGCGGTATGAAGTTCACCACGCTGGCGGGGACCATCGGCGGGGGTTTGAGCACACCCGGATTCGTGGGTCACGGGAAATATAACACCACCCAGAGGAAGTTCGTCGCCGCTGAGGGTGGTTTGCTAAGGATGGTCTGGATGCCCAAGATACTCAAGGAGGAAATCGGCGAGCGGATAAAGGCAAGAGGAAAAGAGCTCGGCGTGCTCGACCTGCTCGACAAGATTGCCGATGAGACGGTGGGCGTGACCGAAGAAGAGGTTCTGCCCTTCCTGCAGGAGAAAGGACACCCCGCCCTGACCATGGACCCGATACTGGGTTAGAGACGACAACAGGCTGGGAAAGGAGAGTGTAAGAGATGGCGCTTACCGGTATAGAGATATTTAAGCTTCTGCCCAAGACCAACTGTAAAGATTGCGGGGAGCCGACCTGTCTTGCCTTCGCCATGAAATTAGCCGCGGGCAAGGCGGAGCTGAGCGCCTGTCCCCATGTATCCGAGGAATCCAAAGTCAAGCTGACGGAAGCCTCCGCCCCGCCCATCATACCGGTTACTATCGGCGTGGGCGACAGGGTTCTCAAGGTCGGCGGCGAGACGGTGATGTTCCGCCACGAAAAGAGATTCGAGAACCCGCCGGGGCTGGCGATTCTGGTCAGCGACGGCATGGACGACGCCGAAATCGACGCCAGGCTGAAGCGGTTTAACGACCTCCAGTACGAGCGGATAGGGCTTCTGCTCCGTCCCGACCTGGTGGCGGTAAAGGCGGGGGGCGACGCCGCCCGATTTAAGGCGGTGGTGGCCAAGGTAAAGGAAAGGAGCGGCGGCGGCATAATCCTGATGAGCGAAAATGCCGAGGTTATGGCGGCGGGGCTTTCCGCCTGCGCCGACCGTAAGCCCTTGCTCTACGCCGCGACCGAAGCCAACCAGGATAAGATGGCGGCTCTGGCTAAAGAGAACTCCTGCCCGCTGGCGGTGAAAGCCGATAGCGTGGAGAAGCTCGCCGAGCTGACCACCAAGCTGACCGGGGCCGGCATCAAGGAGCTGGTTATCGATTCGGGGGCGAGGGGCTTAAAGCAGGCTTTCCAGGACCAGATAATCATCAGGGGCGCGGCACTGGCCAAGAAATTCCGCCCGCTGGGCTTTCCCACCATCGTTTTTCCCGCCGAGATGACCGACAACCCGATGAAGGAAGCGGTCATCGCCGCCATGTTCGTGGCTAAATACGGCGGTATCATCGTCCTCTCCGATTTCCAGGGGGAGAGCCTTTTCCCCTTGCTGGTGGAGAGGCTGAACATCTATACCGACCCGCAAAGGCCGCTGGCGACTAAAGAGGGCATCTACGAAATCGGCAAGCCCAACGAGAACTCACCGGTGCTTATCACCTCCAACTTCTCCCTGACCTATTTCATCGTCTCCGGCGAAGTGGAAACGAGCAAGATTCCCAGCTACCTCCTGGTCAAGGACACCGAGGGGCTTTCGGTGATGACCGCCTGGGCGGCGGGCAAATTCGTCGCCGACGCTATCGCTCCCTTCGTTAAGAAGTGCGGTATTGCCGATATGGTCAAGCACCACAAGCTGGTAATTCCCGGCTATGCCGCCTCCGAGAGCGGCGGGCTGGAAGAAGAACTACCCGGCTGGGAGGTACAGGTGGGACCCAGGGAAGGGTCGAACATCCCGGCTTACCTTAAATCATGGCAACCTTGAGGAGTTAGCTTGAGGAGGTTAAAGAATGATCCTCATCGGCGAAAATCTGAACATAATGTCTCAGGCCATCGGCCCGGCGCTGAAAGAGCGAAATCCGGGGCCCGTCCAGGAGATGGCTAAAGCCGAAACCGAAGCCGGCGTCGATTACATCGACCTCAACATCGGGCCCGCCCGCAAGGCGGGGGACGAGATGATGGAATGGGTGGTCGAGACGGCGCAGGCGGTTACCGATAAGCCGCTTTCGCTGGATACCACCAACCCGGTGGCTATGGAGGCGGGGCTGAAGGTGGCTAAAAACAGGGCGCTGCTTAATTCCATCTCCCTTCAGCCCGACAGGCTGGAAAAAGAGTTGCCCCTGGTCAGCAAATATAACGCCTACATGATAGGGTTGCTCTGGGGGGTGGAGGGGATGCCCCGCGACGCCAACGAGCGGGCTATGCTCGCCGTTGACCTCCTCTATAAAGCCAACGAGGCGGGCATCGCCAACGAGGATATCTGGATAGACCCGATTCTGACGCCGGTGTCGGTGGAGATAAACCAGCTCAAGGCCTGCTTCGAGTTTATGGCTATGCTCAAGGATATCGCCCCTGATTGTAAGTCAACCGTCGGGCTTTCAAATATCTCCAACGGCACGCCCACCCACCTCAGGCCATACCTGAATCGGACCTGTATGGTAATGCTGATGAGGCACGGGCTTTATTCGGCGATTGTCGATGCCTTCGATACCGAGCTGATAGGCATCGCCCGCGGCCAGAAACCGGAAATCGTCGAGGTGGTGCACCGCGTGATGGACGGCGAAAAGGTGGACATCTCCTCACTGGGCAAGGAAGAAGCCAAGTACGCCAAGACGGTCAGGGTTATTACCGGCGAAGCCCTTTATTCTCATTCCTGGCTTGAGATATAACAACCCCTACACCAAACAAGCATATTCGTGTATAATAGAGGATATTTATTTTCGGGGAAATTTTCAGCGATTATAAGGGGAGAACCAGATGAGCCTGCAGCCATTGTTTGAGAAGGGGAAATTCGTTATCACCGCTGAGGTCGGGCCTTTGAAGGGCACCGATACCACCGAGCTGATGGAGGCGGTGGAGGTTTTGAAGGGCAAGGTGGACGCGGCTAACGTTACCGACCAGCAAAGCTCGGTGATGAGATTGGGCTCACTGTCGGTTTGCCACCTGCTAAAGATGAAGGGGCTTGAGCCCGTTTTCCAGGTGACCTGCCGCGACCGGAACCGGGTGGCTTTGCAATCCGACCTTTTGAGCGCCGCGGTGCTTGGTATCGAGAACGTACTCTCAATCACCGGTGATTTGCCCGTGCTTGGCGACCACCCCGAAGCCAAGCCGGTCTATGACCTGGACTCGGTGCAACTGCTCTGGGTTATGAATAAATTGAACGAAGGCTTCGACATGCAGGGCAACGAGCTCAAGGGGAAGCCCAGTTTCTTCCCCGGGGCGGTGGTTAATCCGGGGGCGGATACCGAAGCCGCCCGCGAGCTGCAGCTGATAAAGATGGAGAAAAAAATCAAGGCCGGCGCCAGGTTTTTCCAG
>DATKYX010000139.1:0-10942 GCA_035528255.1 Dehalococcoidales bacterium
AATGGCTAAGAGAACCAGAGAAGAGGGCAAGGACTATGTCCTGAAGATGGCTAAGGAGCACGACGTTAAGTTTATCTGGTTGTGGTTTACCGATATCCTGGGTATGCTTAAGAGTTTTGCTATTACCGTGGAGGAGTTGGAGACGGCGTTGGAGGAGGGGATGGGCTTTGACGGCTCGTCAATCGAGGGTTTTGCCCGCATCGACGAGAGCGACATGGTGGCTATGCCCGACCCCGATAGCTTTCAACTGCTGCCCTGGAGGCCGCGTGAGCACCGCGCCGTGGCGCGAATGTTCTGCGACATCCTGATGCCGGGCGGTCAGCCTTTTGAGGGCGACCCCAGGTATGTTCTGAAGCAGAATCTGAAGCGCGCCGCCGACCTCGGCTACACCTATTATGTCGGGCCGGAGCTGGAATACTTCTACTTTAAGAATTCCGAGGGCACCGAGCAGCTCGACCAGGGCGGCTATTTCGACCTCATCCCGCTGGATATGGCCACCGACCTGCGCCGGGATACCGTGCTTGCCCTGGAGGAGATGGGTATCGGCGTCGAGTATTCCCACCACGAGGTGGCGGGTAGCCAGCACGAAATAGATATGCGCTATACCGACGCTCTGACCATGGCCGACAGCGTGATGACCTATCGACTGGTGGTGAAGCAGATTGCCATCAACAACGGCTTATACGCTACCTTTATGCCCAAACCCATCTTCGGCATTAACGGCAGTGGTATGCACGTGCATCAGTCGCTCTTTAGGGGCGATAGGAATGCCTTTTTCGATGCCAAAGATTCCTATCACCTGTCCAAGATAGCCAGGAGCTACATTGCGGGCTTGCTCAAGTACGCCCCCGAAATCACGGCGGTGACCAACCAGTGGATTAATTCCTACAAGCGGCTGGTGCCCGGTTACGAGGCTCCGGTTTATCTTTCCTGGGCGCGGCGCAACCGTTCCGACCTGGTCCGCGTCCCCGAATACAGGCCGGGCCGGGAAAAGGCGACCAGACTTGAATACCGCTCGCCCGACCCCGCCTGCAACCCCTATCTTGCCTTTAGCGCCATGCTGGCGGCGGGCCTTGATGGAATCGAAAAGGGGATGGAACCGCCGGCGCCTGTGGAAGAGAATGTTTACGAGATGAGTGAGGATGAGAGGAAGAAGAGGGGCATCGGCACCTTGCCTGCCAGCTTGCTTGAGGCTATAATATTGACGGAGAAGAGCGAAGTAGTTCGTAAAGCACTGGGCGAACACGTTTTCAAAGCTTTTATCCAGAACAAGAGGATAGAGTGGGACCAGTACAAAGCCCAGGTAACCGAATACGAGCTGAAGAAGTACCTGCCTATATTATAGTTCAGGGGGTGGGGTATTATGGTGCAAGGGGCTGATACGCGTCGGTTTCGAATCGCCATGGCCCAGCTCAACACCACGGTAGGTGATTTCGAGGGCAACCTGCAAAAGATGCTGAAGGCGGTCGAGCGGGCGAAGGTTGCGGGCGTAGACCTGCTTACCTTCCCCGAGCTGGCCGTCTGCGGCTATCCGCCCGAAGACCTGCTCTTTAAATCCCGCTTTATCGCCGAAAACCGCCGCTACCTGCAAAAGCTGGTCGAGGCTTCGGCGGGAATCACTATCGTCGCCGGTTTCGCTGACGCTAACGATGGTATCTATAACGCCGCCGCCGTCATCCACGACGGCGGCCTAGCTGATGTCTATCACAAGATATTCCTGCCCAACTACGGCGTTTTTGACGAGAACCGCTATTTCCGCCCCGGTGACAGCTGCCCGGTTTATATCATCGCCGGCGTCGGCGTCGGCGTCACTATCTGCGAGGACATCTGGTATAAAGGCGGCCCGGCCAGCGTCCAGGCTCACGCCGGGGCTGAGGTTATCGTCAATATAAGCGCTTCGCCCTACCACTTCGGCAAGGGCAACACCAGGGAGGAGATGATAGCCACACGCGCCAGGGACAATACCGCTATTTTTGCCTATAACAACCTGGTGGGGGGGCAGGACGAGCTGGTCTTCGACGGCGGCAGCCTGGTGCTTGACGAGAAGGGGCGGTTGCTGGCCAGGGGCAAGCAGTTCGAGGAAGACATGATACTAGCCGACCTGGATGTTGCCGCCGTGGCTCAGGCGCGCCGCCGGGAGCCGGGGAGGCAAAAGGGGGCGGCGTCCCAGAAAGACCCGCCGTGGCCGGTAACCAGAGCCACTTTGTCCGAGAAGCCTTTTAACACGGAGAAACCGTCAATCTCCCCCAGAAAGGTCAAGACGAGGAGCCTGCCCGCCGAAATCTACGACGCCCTGGTATTGGGCACGGGTGATTATATCACCAAGAACGGCTTTAAGAAGGTTTTAATCGGGCTTTCAGGGGGAGTGGATTCCAGCCTGGTAGCCGCTATCGCCGTTGACGCCCTGGGTAAGTCGAACGTGGTGGGAGTGGCTATGCCCTCGAGGTATTCTTCCGAGGAGAGTCTTTCCGACGCCGAGTTGCTGGCTGAGAACCTGGGCATCAGACTGCTCAACATCCCCATCGAGAGGGTGTTTCAGGCATACCATGATACGCTCGCCGAGGCGTTTAAGGAGACGAAGCCCGATATCACCGAGGAGAATATTCAAGCCCGCATCAGGGGCAACATCCTTATGGCGCTGTCTAATAAGTTCGGCTGGCTGGTGCTGACCACGGGCAACAAGAGCGAGATGGCTACCGGCTACACCACGCTATATGGGGATATGGCGGGGGGTTTTGCCGTGATAAAGGATGTGCCCAAGACCATGGTTTACGAGCTTGCCCGATACCGCAACGAGCTGGCTGAATCAGATCTGATACCGTCTTCGGTTATCGATAAACCGCCTTCGGCGGAGCTGAGGCCGGAGCAGAAAGATAGCGATACCCTGCCTCCCTACGAATTGCTCGACCCGGTGCTCAAAGCCTACGTGGAAGAGGACAAGAGCGTCGAGCAGATTATAGCCACGGGTGTCGATGAAGAGGTGGTCAGGAGAGCCGCCCGACTGGTGGATGGCAGCGAGTATAAGCGACGGCAGGCGCCGCCGGGGGTTAAGATAACCACCCGGGCTTTCGGGCGGGACCGACGGCTGCCGATTACCAATCGCTACAAAGGGCGGTAGCAAAAGGGCTTAAAGCTATTGGTAAGGCGTGGTATAATATCCCAGAACTATACCGGTGAGCGGAGAGGTTTGTCATGGAACAGGTTGTCGGTTCTGACGCCGAAGGTAAGCTGATAGCTATTCTCAAAATCCTGAGCGAGTCCCCGGAGCCGCTGGGTTCGATCACTATCGCCCGCCGCCTGGGGGGGGAGGGGATTTTCCTGAGCGAGCGGGCGGTCAGGTATCACCTTAGGATAGCCGACGAGCGTGGCTACACCCAGCCGGGGGGTCGGGATGGGCGGATGATTACCGCCGAGGGACGGCGGGAAGTCAAGGAAGCATTGGCTTCGCAGCAGCTCGGTTTCGTCAAGGAGAAGCTGGAGTTGCTGGCTTACCAGACCACTTTCGACCCCGAAAAGCGCACCGGACAGCTGCCGATAAACACCTCGTTTGTGGCTAAAGATAAGTTTAAGAAGATGCTTTCCGCCATGAAGGATACCTTTAAGGCGGGAATCTGCGTCAGCGAGCTGGTGGCTACGGCGGAGGCGGGCGAGCACCTCGGGGCCGTGGCCGTGCCCGACGGCAAGGTCGGCTTCGCTACCGTTTGCGGCGCGGCGATAAACGGCGTGCTGCTCAAGGCGGGCATCCCCAGTGAGTTCCGCTTCGGCGGCGTGCTCGAAGTGAGAAAGTCGGAGCCGAGGCGCTTTGTCGCCATAATTGACTATTCCGGTACCTCCCTCGACCCCTCGGAGCAGTTTATCCGGGCCCGGATGACCAGCGTCGGCGAAGCCGCCCGCACGGGCAGCGGTAAGATCCTGGGTAATTTCCGCACCATACCCGCTCAAGCCCGAGAGGCCGTGGAAGAAAAGCTGGCTGTGCTCAAAGAAATCGGCATTAACGGGGTCTATGCCCTGGGCGACACCAGCGAGCCGCTTTGCCAGATTCCGGTAGCCTTGAATCGGGTCGGCGCCGTCCAGCTCGGCGGGCTTAACCCGGTGGCGGCGGCGGTTGAAGCCGGCATCGAGATTGAAAATTTAGCCGAGAGCGGGCTGGTTGATTTCGAACGGCTGGGCAGCTTCTGGAAACTGTAGGGTAAAGCACCTCCTTTTTTACCGGATAAGATTGACTCAATAATCCTGGTTGCGGTAAACTATTCTGTGTCCGAAAACCAATCGGGGCGCTGATTTTTCTAGTGATTCTTCCGGCTTAACCGTCTCAGTGGCCGGTAGCTATGCGTGAAGATTAAGTAAGGAGGAAAAGTTGAAAAGCGTTACCTTAAAAATCAATGGAGTACAGCACAGGTTAGTCGCCGAGGAGGATATGGTGCTCCTCGACCTGCTCCGTGAGGAACTGGGACTCACCGGCACCAAGCAGGGGTGTGACCGCAAGGGTCAGTGCGGGGCTTGTACCGTGATTGTTAACGGCAAGACGGTCTTATCCTGCCTGACCAAGGTAGCCAACCTCGAAGGCGCCGAGGTCATTAGCGTGGAAGGCTTGGGCACGCCGGATAATCCGCACCTGATACAGGAAGCCTACGTCCTGTCGGGGGCTATTCAGTGCGGCTATTGCACGCCGGGCCTGGTTATGGCCACCAAAGCCCTGCTGGACAAGAACCCGAAGCCTAACCGCGATGAAATCAAGATAGCTTTGCGGAACCACCTTTGCCGCTGCACCGGCTACGGTAAGATTATCGAAGCCGTCGAGCTGGCCTCCCGTTTCCTGCGCGGAGAAACGACCCCGGCCAAGGTAAGCCCCGACCCTAAGGGGAAGCAGATAGGCGTTTCTCATCCCCGCCCCTGGTCTATGCTCAAAGCCTGCGGGGTGGCTCCGTTCGCCGCCGACATTGTTATGCCGGGGGCGCTGCAGTTAGCCGTGGTGGGCAGTCCCCACCATAACGCGAGAGTAAAGAAGATCGATACCACCAAAGCGGAAAAGATGCCCGGCGTGGCCGGCGTCATGACGGCCAAGGACATCAAGGGCAACAACGCCCTCGGTAAGGATAAAAAGGTGCTCTTCGACGTCGGTGATATCTTACCGTTGCTGGGGGCGCAAGTGGCTATCGTCGCCGCTGATACCCGCAAGGAAGCCCTGGCCGCGGCGGAAGCGGTCAAGGTAGAATATGAGGTTTTACCCCGAATCTCTACTCCGGAGGAGGCGCTGGCGCCTAACGCCGTCGAGATACAGCCGGGCACGGGCAATATTTGTATGTTGAAGCGGCAGGTAAAGGGCGATGTCAAGAAGGCGCTGGCTTCTTCGGCGGCTGTGGTCGAGGCGGATTTCAGCACGCAGCATGTCCACCAGGCGTCCCTGGAGCCGGAGGCTGGCGTCGCCTATCTCGAAGGAGAGGGCAAGGACGCCCAGCTGGTGGTGGTGGGGCGGTCTCTACGCATACACGACCACGCCAAGGTGATTAAAGAGGCTCTGGGTTATGATAATGTCCGCTACCAGGAAGCCTTTACCGGCGGGCAGTTCGGCATAAAGGTCGATTTGACCTCCGAGCATATCGCCGGAGCCGCCGCCCTTCATTTCAAGAGGCCGGCGCGCTATATCCCCAGCACCACCGAGTCCCTGCAGATTACCAGCAAGCGGCACCCCTTCAGCATGAAAGTGCGCCTGGGCGCCGATAAACAGGGCAGGCTCACCGGCTTTGAGATATATGCCATCGTGGAAAAGGGCGCTTTCTCTTCGGCGGCGGTGGTTATCGTCCACCGCGCCCTGGCCATGCTCAGCGGTGGCTATTACATACCGAATGTATTCGGCGAGCTAAAGCTGGTTTTCACCAACAACTCCTGGGGCGGGGCGGCCCGGGGAGCGGGACCGCCACAGATTAACTACGCTCTCGAATCGGCTATGAACCTGTTGGCGGCTAAAGTGGGCATGGACCCGCTCGCCTTCCGACAGCTTAATATCATCAAGCCCGGAGAGGATACATCGAGCGGCCATGTGATGGAGGAATGGGCTCTGGACGGTTGTCTGAAGAAGGTCAAACCGATGTACGATAAAGCCCTGAAAGAAGCCGCCGCCTTCAAGTCCGACAACCTAAAGCGGGGGGTGGGGCTGGCGGGCTCCAGCTTCGGAATCGGCGAGGCCATGGATAAGTCCGAGGTCGCCGTGGAGCTGGACGCCGACGATGGCCTGACCGTTTTCGCCTCGGTGGCGGACCCCGGCGAGGGCAACGATGCCATGTTGACGCAGATTGCCGCTCACCTGACCAAGATACCGAGGGAAAAAATCCGCCTGCAGACCCGTGATTCGGCGTTGACGCCTAAATCGGGGCTTTCGGCGGGTTCCCGTCAGACCTTCATGTCGGGGCATGCCCTGGTCAAAGCCATAGAGGCCCTTCTCGCCGCTATGAAAGAGGCCGGAGCCAAGACCCATGCCGACATGGTTAAAGCGGGTAAGCCGACTAAATATCAGGTGACGCATAACCTGACGCAGACGGGCATGGACCCCGAGACCGGACAGGGCGAGTTCTTCGCCTCCCGTTGTCACGGGGTGCAGATGGCCGAGGTCGAAGTCGATACCAAGAGCGGCGAGGTCAGGGTGCTTAAGATGACCGGCGTCGTTGACGCGGGCACCCTCATCAACCCCTTGAATGTCATCTGCCAGATCGAGGGCGGTATGGATATGGGCGCGGGGATGGCGCTGCGCGAGAAATACGTGCATGGCGAGACGGTGGACTGGGTAACCTATAAGTACCCGACCATGAAGACTTCCTTCGATAAGGAAATAGTTCTTATCGAGACGCCGCGTGCCAACGGGCCGCTGGGAGCCACCGGCGTCGGTGAGTTCACCCTTATGCCCACCTCCCCGTCAATAATGAACGCCATAGAGAACGCCGTTGGCGCTCGAATTTACGACCTGCCGGCTACGCCGGACAAGGTTCTTAAGGCGCTCAAAGGCAAGAAGGCTTAAAAGCTAACCTCTCGTTAGTCATAAAAGAGCAGGGTCGAGGTTGATCACCTCGACCCTGTTTAGTTTATCGGGATGGTTGGAGACGGACTAACCAGCCCCGCTTTTTAGCCCTTCGTCTTGGTCTCTTTTTCCAGCACCTCGGATAGAGCCTTGTAGCCCTCGCCGCCGAAGGACTTGAACTGTAAGGTAAGCAGTTCCGAGTATTTAAAGCCCTTGGAGTTAATCCAGTCCCGGTGGGCCTTGTCGCCCCGCCCGATCATGTGGCGGGATAAATCAAGGGCGCTGCTCGAAACCTTGTTGCATACTGGACACTGATAACTCATATAAAACCTCCGCTAAAGCTTGGGTCAAAGCCTTATTTAGATTTAGCCTTTTTCTCCTTTTCTCTGAGGGCTTTGAAGACCTTCTCCGGGGTTATGGGTAAATCGTAGATGCGAACGCCGACGGCTTTGTAGATGGCGTTGCCGATAGCGCCGGCGGTAGGATTGGTCAAGCCTTCGCCGGCTTCCTTGGCGCCGAAGGGACCCTCGGGCTCGTAGGTGTCAATCTCTAAAATATCGGTCTCGGGCATATCCAGGGAGCGGATGAGCTTGTAGTCGGCGATGGACGGGTTGAGTATCTTACCGTCGTCCATGGGCTGGTCTTCACAGAAGCCGTAGCCGCCCGCCATCATGATGGCGCCTTCCAGCTGCCCTTCGATGCCGACGGGGTTGATTACGGTGCCGCTTTCGTGGGCGGTGGTGACGTTGACCAGCTTGTAGCGGCCTGTCTCCACGTCCACAGCCACCTCAGCCGCCTGGACGCCGAAGCTGTAGGCGGGGGATATCATGCCCTTGCGGTGGGGGGTATAGTGTCCGCGACCCATGATAGCCACGCCGTCTTTGCCTCTTATCGCTCCTTTAACGATATCGTAGTAGGATACGCCTCTCTCGGGGCGGTTGACGATATGAATCCAGCCGTCTTTGATATCCAGGTCGTAGACGATGTTGACGCCCATCTTGGCGGCGGCGAATTCCATAATCTGGCTCTTGCATTCGGCGGCGGCTCTCTTGACGGCGTTGCCGCTCATCAGCGTCTGCCGGCTGCCCCAGGCACCGAGGTCGGGCGGGCAGATGCCGGTGTCGCCGGAGAAGACCCTGACATCTTCCAGTTTGATGCCCAGCTCTTCGGCGGCAATCATAGCCAGGGTGGTATTGGAGCCCTGGCCGATATCGCAGGCGCCGGTATAGACATCGGCTTTGCCGTCGATGTTTATCCTGATCACAGCCGCCGAGAAGGCGTAGGGGGTGTTGAACCAGTTGAAGATACCGCCGGACATAAATCCGTAGGAAGCCACGCCGATGCCGTGGTTGGGGGGCAGTTTGCCCCGCTTATTAATGTGCTCATCAATGCTATCCAGGCACTGGTGCAGGCCGCAGCTCTGGATGAATGCCTGCCCCGGAACTTCGTAGTTGGGGGTCATGCCGTTCTTGCGCCTGATTTCAATAGGGTCTATGCCCAGGTCTTCAGCCATCATGTCGAGCTGAGATTCGCCGACGAATGTCGACTGGGGGGCGCCGAAGCCGCGCATGGCCGAGCTCGGCTCAGTATTGGTATAGACCCGATAGCCGTCATAGCGGTAGTTGGGGTATTTATAGGGGAACGAGGAGAAGAAGCCGGTGAGGTACAGCGCCGTGGCTCCCATAGCCGTATAAGCGCCGCCCTCGGTGATAACACGGGCTTCTTTAGCCAGCAGGGTGCCGTCTTTGGTGGCGCCGAGTTTGAGGAAGTAATACATGGGGGTGCGGCGCTTGGTGGCGGTGAACTCCTCTTCTCTGCTCAGGACTATCTTTACGGGCTGGCAGAGCTTCTGGGAGAGTATGGCGGAGCAGAACTGAGCCGAATCGAGCTCAAACTTACTGCCGAAACCGCCGCCGGTATGGCGGTTCATCACCCTGATGTCGCTCTCTCTCATATCCAGCATATCGGCATAGAGCCGCTGGATGTAGTATGAAGATTGAGTGGAGGTCCACACGGTGAGCTTGCCGTTGTGCCCAAAGCTGGCCACGGCGTCGTGGGTTTCCATGCAGACGTGCGCCTGCGAAGAGCACTTGAACTGGTCTTCGCGGATATGGTCGCACTTCTTGAAGGCTTCGTCGACATCGCCCCATTCGATATGACGGTTGATATTGATGTTCAGCTCGACGCCGTCGTGAACCTGGGGCGCATCTTCTTTAATGGCTTCCAGGGGGTCGAAGACGGCGGGTAATGGCTCGTATTCCACCTCGATTAAGTCCAGCGCCTCTTCGGCGATGTCCTCGTCGATGGCGGCTACCGCCGCTACGGGGTCGCCGATGTAACGGACTTTTTCGCGGCAGAGGATTTCCTCGTCACAGAGTTCGGGGAAACGCCGCCAGATGCCCTGTTTGCGTCCCAGGGTATCCTTGCCCGTAACCACCGCCTTGACGCCGATGAGCTTTTTGGCTTTGCTGGTATCAATCTTGAGAATCTTGGCGTGGGGGTGGGGGCTCCTCAGGACTTTACCGTAGAGCATGTTAGGCAGAACTACGTCAAAGGTGTACTTGGCACTGCCGGTTACTTTTTCCGTTCCGTCAATGTTGTGTACCCGTTGACCGATTACTGAAAATTTACTAGTCATTTCGCCTCCTTATACTCACCCTTAACCACGGCGGTTATGGCCCGGATAATGCTGTTATAGCCGGTGCAGCGGCAGATGTTGCCGTCGATGCCCTCTTTCATCTCTTCCTTGGTGGGCTTGGGATTTTCGGTGAGCAGCGCCGTGGACGACATCAGCATTCCCGGAGTACAGAAGCCGCACTGGTAGGAACCGTGGTCGAGGAAGGCATTCTGTAGGGGACTTAGTTTGTTGCCTTTAGCCAGCCCCTCCACCGTCACCACCTCACTGCCGTTAGCCTGGAGAGCCAGTATCGAGCAGGACTTGACCGACATGCCGTTGAGCATTACGGTGCAGGCTCCGCAGGAGCTGGAGTTGCAACCCCGCTTGGTCCCGGTCAGCCCCAAATCGTTTCGCAAGACCTCCGAGAGCAGGGTTTTGGGTTTGACAAATAGGTCGTAAGGTTGGCCGTTAACTTTGATTTTTAGCTCTTTTTTCATATCATCAAACCTCTCTATTCAGCCTTCCTGGCGTTGTCCATGGCCTCCCGGGTCAGTCTGGGGACCAGGACTTTAATCAGCTCGCGCCGATACTCTTCCGAGGCGTAGATATCGGATAGCGGGTCTGCCTCGGTAGCGGCGGCCTCTCCGGCCTGCGCCAGCAGGGCGTCGGTAATCTTTTTGCCCTTGAGTAGCGCCTCCGCTTTCTTGGGCCTCATCGGGATTGACGCCGAAGCCCCCAGGGCGATGCGGATATCCTGGCAGGTGTCGCCCGCGCCCAGGGTAACCGTGGCGGCGACGCTGACCGTGGCCAGGTCGCTTTCGATAACATTGAACTTGTAGTAGGCGCTGCCGGTGTTGGGCGGAACCACGGGCAGGGCAATCTCGGTGAGCAACTCGCCCGGTTCCAGCGCGGTCTCGAAGTAGTCCAGGCAGAAATCGTCTACTGGCATACTTCTCTTGCCCTTGGAGCCGGCCATGGTCAGGGTGGCGCCCAGCGCTATCAGCACCGGTACGGGGTCGCCCGCGGGGTCGCCGTGGCAGACGTTGCCGCCGATGGTGCCCCAGTTTCGGGTCTGAATCGAGGCGAGACGGGTTTCCATTTTGGCCAGCACGGGGTATTTCTTCTTGATGACCGCCGATTTCTCGATGGCCCGGTGGGTGGTGGTGGCACCGATTTTGAGTCCGTCTTTTTCGTCTTTGATGTAGCTTAGCTCGGCTATGCCCTTGATATCGACCATGTAGGGGGGGGAGACCAGTCCCTGCCGCATCAAGACCAGCAGCGATTGCCCGCCGCAGATTACCTTGCAATCATCC
>DATKYX010000140.1:0-4336 GCA_035528255.1 Dehalococcoidales bacterium
GTGGCTATCCTGGTGCAGGCGCTCAGCGACAACCGCAACCGCACCCTTCAGGATGTCAGGAACATATTCTTCCGCCACGGCAGTAACCTGGGCGAAAGCGGCTGTGTCGCCTGGCTCTTCGACTCGCGCGGGGTAATCACCGTGGAAACCAACGCCCAGGACTCCGAAGAGCTGGCGCTGCAGGCTATCGACAGCGGCGCCGAAGACGTCAAGGTAGAGAAAAGCTTTATCGATGTCTACACCAAGCCCACCGAGCTGGAAAAGGTCAGGGCAGCCCTGGAGCAAAAGAAAATGGCCGTCAACTCGGCTGAGGTCTGCATGGTGCCCAAGACCATCGTCGAACTGGAAGAAAAAGACGCCCTGCAGACCCTCAGGCTGCTGGATAAGCTGGAGGAGCTGGACGAGGTGCAAAGCGTCGCCTGCAACGCCGACTTCTCCGACGCCATACTGGAGAAATACCAATCGTGAGCCGGCCACGATGATAGTATTGGGCATAGACCCGGGCACGATAACCACGGGCTACGGGGTCATCAGGGTTGAAGACGACGAACCGGCCCTGGTTGACTGCGGCGCCCTCACCGCCTCCGAGCGCTCCCCCATCGGGGAGCGTTTGAGCTATATATACCGGGGGCTGGTGGAGGTAATAGCCCGCTTTCATCCCGACGTCGTGGCTATAGAGAGCCCCTTCGTGGCCAAGAGCGTCAAATCGGCGCTGGCGATAGGCAAGGCGCAGGCAATCGCCATTTTAGCCGCCGCCGAGGGGAAAATCCCCACCCACGAATACTCCCCCGCCGAGGTAAAACAGCGGGTAGCCAACTACGGGGCAAGCTCCAAGGAGCAGGTGCAGGAGATGGTCAGGCTCCAGCTCGGCCTGGCTCAAGCCCCCCACCCCGCCGACGCCGCCGATGCTCTGGCCGTCGCCCTCTGCCACCTGCGCAAGACGCATTTAGAAAGCCTGCTGGCGAGAAGCGAGGAAAAAAGGTGATAGCCTCTCTCAAGGGCAAGCTACAGGCTATAGGCGGCGACTGGGCCATCGTCGATGTCAACGGCGTCGGCTTCAAGGTCTTTATGCCCACCTCCACCCTCTCCACCATCGGCGCTAAAGGCGAAGAGGTCGAGCTGCACACCCACCTCTACCTCAGGGAAGACATCGCCGCCCTCTACGGCTTCGCCAGCCCCGAAGAACTGGGGCTCTTTCAGACCCTCATCAGCGTATCGAGGCTAGGCCCCAAGCTGGCGCTGGCCATGCTCTCGGCGATGAGCGCCGCAAAGCTGGCCATGACCATCGCCACCGGTAACGCCGACCTCCTGGCTGAAATCCCCGGTGTCGGTAAAAAGACGGCCAGCCGCCTCATCCTGGAGCTCAAAGAAAAGATAGGCGCCGGCTGGCTGGCTGGCCCAACCTCCGAACTCACCGAGGAAAACGCCGATGTCCTGGCCGCCCTTACCGCTCTCGGTTACTCGGTGCGGGAAGCCACCCCCGCTATTGCCGCCATTCCCCACGACCCCACCCTCACCCTGGAAGAAAAAATAAAGCTGGCGCTCGGCTTTTTCGCCACTTAATAGAGCCGTCCGGCGATGATATGAATAGCTTTTGACGGGAGGTATCGGATATGGAGATAGAGTACGGAGCCAGGGTAAAGGATAAGAACGGCAAGGTGCTGGGCAAGGTCAACAACATAATACGCGACACTTGGACGGGCGAAATCAGCAAATTTCAGGTCACCCCCGACCCCACCGAGGCCGGCTATTTCATTCCCCCCGACAAAATAGACAAGGCCACCCCCAAAGAGATAAAGCTGAAGGTCGCCCTGGAGGAGTTATAAAAGAACTCTAAAAGGAGACACCATGGAAATAGCCCTCCTGGCCGTAATCTTCCTCCTCATCCTGGTAATCATTTTCTTAATCTTCCGCATGAGGAAAGCGCCCGCCACCGACATCGACGAGCTGGCCAACAAACTCCGCTTTGCTTTAGCCTCGGCGGACTCGGTGCGGGAGATTCAGCGCATTCTGGAAAGCCTGCCCCGCGATGTCCTCAAGTCCATAACCTCCAGCGAGGCGGTCAGGTCCGGCAAGCTCAACGAGCTTCTGGCCACCCTGGAACTCACCCACTACGACCGCCTCTTCTATCTCGGCGGCAACCCCATAGACTTTGTCGGCATCAAGTACGGCGAGGGCATTGACTTCATCGAGGTCAAGACGGGAAAAGCCGCCCTTTCCCCCGCCGAGAAGGAGCTAAGAGACCTTATCGAGTGCAAGATGGTGAACTATGTGCCCCTCTCGGTGACGAGGATAGGCGTTGCCGAGGAGGTTGAGACTGGGGAGGGGGAATAAATAATTTGGGGGGTTAACATATGGAGGCTAATTATACTGACACTCAAAGCGAGTGCTGGATCTGCCCACTATTATCTTTTTACTGTGCCCCCGAGATAATCGACTTTTATCCCCGCCCTGAAAGCATAGAACTAGCTAAAGCCATACAGGTAAAACGGGTACCATCTGAATTCACGGATTACCTTAATGAGAACCACCCTGACTGGATAGATATAATATCTTCAGAGTATATGGTTGTATTGCCTCGCACCACAAGCGTAGGCGATGAGATAATGGGCGTGCTACCACAGACACGTGAAGCAACCAATCTACTATTCAACATAGTAACTGCTTTCAGGCTATGTCATGCAGGCGCGGTATCAGTAGGTCCGCTAATACCCGGTATCATGCAGGACTCCGAATTATATGTGTTCAGGCAAGAGCATGTTCCCTCGGCAATTACAGAATTCTTTACTGACATATCCAAGACAGAGGTCGAACCCGAAACACTTGAGATACCTGAATACGAACTCTCTACTTCAGATATTCCTGTGATTAATACGCTTATAAGGGAAATTCAGAACTACCGTAAATCCGGCCAGTATACTGCTTTAGATACGGCGCTGAGAAGATTCAACTCCGCCTATTATGGTGAACTTGAGGACAGACTAATTGACCAGATGATTGCTTTCGAGTCTTTATACATAGCTGACGACAAGGAACTTGGATATAAGCTAGCGTTAAGAACTGCTTTCTTATTGGGAAAGAATAGAACAAAGATATTTATGAACATGAAGAAAGCGTACGAATTACGAGGCCAAATTGTGCATGGTAATAAGCCAGTGGACAGGACTAAACTAGAAGAAACCATTCCCAAAACAGAAGAATATCTGCGTCGTTCTATTCGAAGATTTCTGTCCTTATCAAAACAATACCCCATATCAGAAATTCGCAAGCTGCTAGATGAAAACGTTCTAAAGAATGGAAAAACACTAGCCCTCAAAGATTAATTTTACCCCCCCCAAAAAAAAGGAGCTAAAAAATGGATATAGACCCCGGTATTCTCACCAACCTAATCTTCTGCATCATCATCTTCGCCCTAGGCATCACCGCCTACCTCAAGATGAAAAAGATGTGGCCCCTGCTCATCGGCGTCGCCTTTGCCTTCTTCGGCGTCTCGCACCTGTTCACGATTATCGGCATAGATGACAGCCAGGAAATCGTTATGCTGGTCACCCGGATAATCGGCTACGGGCTTACGCTCTTCGCCGTCTACTGGTACGGCTGCCGCAAATACGCTTGAACTCCCCAAAAAAGGAACAGGGAGGAGTAACGCCCCTCCCTGACGTCTCGCGATATTCAGTTTTGTTACCGGCTAACTACTTCTCCTCGTACTTAAAGGATATCTTCACTTTAGCGCGGTAGTTGGTAACCTTGCCCTTTTCGATCTGCATATCCAGCTCTTCGACCTCGGCGATGCGCAGGTCGCGTAGCGACTTGGCGGCGGTCTCCACCGCCTCCCTGGCCGCGTCCTCCCAGGACTTGGTGCTGGTGCCCACCAGCGTAATAATCTTGTAAACGCTGTCCGACATATAACCCTCCTTATTTTTCAGGGCCAATCGCCCCGCATATACGTATGATTTAGTCTATAAGAATTACCCGTGCCCTGTCAATAGGCGTTGTCACCCTTGTCCCCAAAAGCTATACTAGTAGTATGCCCGACTTCAAGATTGTCTCCGACTTCAAGATGACCGGCGACCAGCCCCAGGCCGTGGATAAGCTCGTCGAAGGTCTAAATAAAGACTACAAGCACCAGACCCTGCTCGGCGTAACCGGCAGCGGCAAGACCTTCACCATGGCTAACGTCATCGCGCGGGCGAAGAGGCCCACGCTGGTCATCTGCCACAACAAGACTTTAGCCGCCCAGCTCTCCACCGAGTTCAAGGAGTTCTTCCCCGAAAACGCCGTGGAGTACTTCGTCAGCTACTACGATTACTACCAGCCCGAAGCCTATCTCCCCCGC
>DATKYX010000141.1:0-10927 GCA_035528255.1 Dehalococcoidales bacterium
CTTCGGCGTGGACGCCGGCGTCGGTGCGGCTGGCGCTCATAACCCGCCGCCTCTCCCCGGTAAGCTTGGTCAGGGCTTTCTCGACCTCCCCCTGGATAGAGGACAGGTCGTCCTGCCACTGGAAGCCGTGGTAACGGGCACCGTCGTATTCCATAACTAATAAAATCTTGGTGGTCTCGGTCAAGCTCCTAAACCTCCCTACTCGACCAGTTCCAGTTTCACCATCGGCGCGCCGTCGCCTAAGCGCGGGCCAATCTTGATGATACGGGTATAGCCTCCCGGGCGCTCGGCGTACCTCGGGGCCAGATTAGCGAACACCTTATCCGCCACCTTCTCGTCCAGGATAAAGGCAAGCGCCCGTCGGCGGGCGGCGAGCTTCCCGTCTTTGCCCAGGGTAATCATCCGCTCCGCCAGGCTGCGCACTTCCTTAGCCTTAGCCTCGGTGGTGGTAATCTTCTCATAGTTTAAAAGATCGGTGACCAGGTTGCGGTAAAGCGCCTTGCGGTGCGCCGAATCCCGGCCCAGTTGCCTACCGGCTACTTTATGCCTCATATCGTTTAGTCTGCCTCCTCACTCTCGTCCTCTTCGACCGCGGGCACCATGGAAAGCCCCATCGACGCCAGCTTCTCCTCTACCTCATGCCGGGATTTCTGCCCGAAATTATGCAGGGCGAGCAGCCCCTTCTCGCCGCGGCTTATCAGCTCGCCCACGGTGGCGATACCGCCGCGCCGCAGGCAGTTCATGGTGCGCACGGAAAGGTCGAGTTGCTCCACAGGCATATCGTATTTCTCCTCGCTGATGGAGGCGCGAATCATCTCTTTTTCTTCTGCCAGTCGGGAAACCTTGGCGTAATCGATAAAGGGCGTCAGCTGCCCCACCAGAATCTCGGCGCCGCCGCTGATGGCTTCCACCGGCGTTATGGTGCCGTCCGTCCAGACCTCCAGGTTCAGCCGCTCCCGCCGCATCTCCCGGCTGACATGTACCGGCTCGACGTTAAAGTTGACCTTGCGTACCGGCGTAAAGATGGCGTCGATGGGAATCGTCCCCACGGGCATGTTGTCGCCCGACTCCGCCTCCCGGTAGCCCTCGCCCAGTTCGACATCGAGCTCCACCAGGAGCTTGGCGTCGGACGAGTCGAGAGTGGCCAGGTAAAGCTCGGGGTTGGCAATCTCGAAGTCGGTTGAGGCGGCGATGTCGGCGGCGGTAACCCGCTTCTCGCCCCCCACCTCCAGCATCATCTTGCCCGGCTGCTCGGAAAGGGACTTTAACCTCAGCGCCTTAATGTTAAGCAAAAACTCGGTGACGTCCTCCTTGACAAAGGGTATGGTCGAGAATTCGTGCTGAATCCCCTCGATCCTAACCCTGGTCACCGCCGCTCCGGGAAGGTAGCCCAGAAGCACGCGCCGCAGGGCATTACCCAGGGTAACGCCGAAGCCCTTTTCCAACGGTTCGATGTGGAAACGGGCGAAGTTATCTTGACTGTCCACACACTCTATATTGGCTTTAGCCAAACGAGACACCGTGCTACCTCCCTATCAGGTGACTTACCGTGAATAGAACTCAACTATGCTCTGCCCTTGGAATTTCGCCTCGACGTCCTCAGGGGTAGGCATGGATAAAACCCGACCCACCAGGTTCTCGACGTCCAGGCTCAACCAGTTGGGTATAGCCTTGCTTTCGATACTATCGACCACCTGCTGGTAATAGCCGGTCTTGGTGCTCCTCTTCCTCCAGCCGATGACGTCGCCTTCCTTGACTAACGAGGAAGGTATATCGTTCTTGCGCCCGTTAATGATCATATGCCCGTGCTGTACCAGCTGGCGGGCCTGGGCGCGCGAATCGGCGAAACCCAGCCGATAGACGACGTTATCCAGCCGCCGCTCCATCAGCATCAACAGGTTTTCGCCGGTGATGCCTATCTGCCGCTCCGCCTGCCCGAAAAGACGCCGGAACTGCCTTTCCAGGATACCGTAGCTATAGCGGGCTTTCTGCTTCTCCCGCAGCTGCGTCCCCCGGTCGGAGAGCCGCCGCCGCCGGATGGGCTGTTGCCCCGGTGGCTTGGGGCGCCGCTCGAAGGCGCACTTGGAGGTAAAGCAGCGACCGCCCTTAAGCATTAATTTCTCGCCGCTGCGCCGGCACAGGCGACAAACCGCTGATGCGTATCTGGCCATTTAGACCCGCCTCCTCTTACGCGGCCTGCAGCCGTTATGCGGGATAGGCGTTACATCTCTGATGCTGGTGATGTTAAGCCCCGAAGCCTGCAGGGAACGAATCGCCGCCTCGCGCCCGCTGCCGGGCCCCTTAACGTAGACCTCCACCTGGCGTAAGCCGTGCTCCATACCCTTGCGCACCGCATCGCGGGCGGCAAGCTGCGCCGCATAAGGGGTGCCCTTACGCGAACCCTTAAAACGGGCCGAGCCCGAGCTTCCCCAGGCGATAACATTGCCCTGGGGGTCGGTAAGGGTAACTATAGTATTATTAAAGCTGGACGAGATATAAGCCCGCCCCACCGGGATGGACTTCTTTTCCCGCCTTCTGGATTTGTTGCGCTTTTTCTGAGCCATGCTACCTCCCCTTCGATTATAACCTCAATTACTTCTTGGTCACGCCTCGATGCTGTCCTCTGCCGGCTACCGTCTTGCGGGAACCGCGCTTGGCGCGGGCATTGGTCCGGGTGCGCTGCCCCCTAACCGGCAGCCCGCGGCGGTGCCTTGTGCCCCGGTAGCTGCCGATTTCGATGAGGCGCTTTATATTGAGGTCGACCTCTTTCCTTAATTCTCCCTCGACATTATGCTCCTTATCGATAATCTCGCGCAGACGATTGACCTCTTCTTCGGCCAGCTCGCTCACCTTGGTATAGGGATCGACCTTAGCCTGGGCCAAAATCTTATGGCTCAAGGTAGACCCGATGCCATAGATATACTGCAGCGAGAACAAGACCTGCTTATTCTTCGGTATATCAACTCCGGCTATACGCGCCATCTACAAGCCTCCTCAACCAGGGCAGTTAGCCCTGCCTCTGCTTATGCTTGGGGTTGGAACAGATAACCCTGACCACCCCACGCCGCTTCACTATCTTGCACTTTTCACACATAACTTTAACTGAAGCTCTTACTTTCATAACTAATTCCCCGCACTACTTAAAACGATAGGTAATCCGCCCCCGGTTCAGGTCATAAGGGGAAAGCTCCACCAGGACCTTATCCCCGGGCAGGATTCTAATGTAATGCAATCTTATTTTGCCCGAAATGTGGGCCAGAACCTTGTGGCCGTCAGGCAGCTCAACCCGAAACATGGCGTTAGGCAAGGGCTCAACCACCGTACCTTCGACCTCAATGGCCTCCTTCTTAGGCATAAACTCCTTCTCTGGTGGTAAGCACCTCGGCTCCCGCACCAGCGATAGCAATCGTATGTTCGAAGTGGGCGGAAAGGCTACCGTCGGCGGTAGATACCGTCCACTGGTCGCCGCCGACCCGCGTATGCCAGTCGCCCAGGTTAACCATCGGCTCCAGGGCAATCGTCATGCCCTTCTTTAACACCGGCCCCGTCCCCGCCACCCCGAAGTTAGGTATCTGCGGCTCTTCGTGCATCTCGCGCCCGATACCGTGACCGGTATACTCGCGAACCACCGCATAGCCCTTCCCCTCAGCGTAGCTCTGGATAGCCTCCGAAATATCCCCCAGCCTGGCTCCGGCGTGGGCGGCGGCAATACCCGCCTCAAGCGCCCCCCG
Organism: Dehalococcoidales bacterium; assembly: GCA_035528255.1. Lineage (GTDB taxonomy): Bacteria > Chloroflexota > Dehalococcoidia > Dehalococcoidales > BS750m-G39 > E44-bin88. The sequence continues at coordinate 3,732 of DATKYX010000141.1, forward strand.
GGTAGCGTCCATAAGCTTTTTAGCCTTCGGGTCTATTTCCCCCACCCCCACGGTAACGGCGGCGTCGCCGTGAAAACCCTTATAAATAGCGCCGAAGTCCAGTGATACTATATCACCTTCGCGCAAAACGCGCTCGCCGGGTATGCCGTGCACCACCTCGTCATTAACCGAGACGCAAAGGTTGGACGGGAACCCCCGGTATCCCTTAAAGGAGGGGGTACCCCCCAGTCTCTCCACCGCCTCGGCGGCAATTACATCCAGTTCTTTTGTTTTCATACCCGGTTTCACCCTTCGGCTCAAGATGTCGAGCACCGTGCCGACAATCTTTCCCGCCTGTCGCATCAGAGCAATCTCTCGCTCCGATTTAATAATGATACTCATTTAACTATAAACGTTCTCCGCTCAGGGCGGCAACTATTCTCTCCCCCACCACCGCCACGCCCCCCTCGCCGGCTATCTCCAGCAGCTTGCCTGCCCGGCGGTAATAATCCATAAGCGGAGCGGTCTCATCCGAATAGACCTCCAGCCGCTTTGTAATGCTCTTCTCGGTATCGTCGGAGCGCTGGTAGAGCTCGCCGCCGCACTTGTCGCACCGCCCCTCCACCCGGGGAGGGGAATCGGTGATGTGGCACGGCGCCTGGCACTGTCGGCAAACCCGACGCCCGCCCAGCCTCTTTAACAGCTCCGCCTCCGATACCTCGATATGCACCGCCTTATCTATTGCCTTGCCCTGACGGGCCAGGGCTTCATCCAGAGCTTCAGCCTGCTTAAGATTGCGGGGAAAGCCGTCGAAGACCGCCCCTCCCCCACTATCCGGAGCCGAAATCCGCTCCAGGACCATATCTATCGTTATCTGGTCGGGAACCAGCACCCCCTTCTCCATGTAGGCCTTCGCCGCGAGCCCCAGTTCGGTTCCCTGCCCCAGCGCCTGCCGAAACAGGTCGCCGGTGGCGATATGCACCAGTTTTAACTTCCGCGCCACAGTGGCGGCTTGTGTTCCCTTACCCGCGCCGGGGGCTCCCAGAAAGACAATATACACCATTCTCCCTATTTAATGAAGCCCTCGTAGCGCCGCATTACAAGTTGCGCCTCCATCTGCTTCATGGTATCCAGAATCACGCCGACCACGATAAGCATACCCATACTGGATAGCTGTATCACCTGAACATCGGTGACCTCGCGGGCGATAAAGGGTATAACCGCCACTACGGCCAGGAACAAAGCCCCGGCCCAGGTAATACGCTTTATCACCCCGTCCAAGTATTCTTTAGTATGCGGACCCGGCCTGATACCGGGGATAAACCCGCCCTGCCGCTGCAGGGTATTGGGCAGGTCCTGCTGCTCGAAGATGACCATCGTGTAGAAGAAGGCGAAGCCGACGGTGAGCAGGAAATAAAGCCCCCAGTAGAACAAGCCCAGCGGCAGCGCCGCGTTGGGATTAAACAGGTTGACGATAAAGTTGGCAAAGTTAGGGTCGGCTCCCGCCGGATTGGCGAAGTAGTTAGCCACCACGCCGGGGAAGATGACCAGCGACATAGCGAAGATAAGCGGTATCATACCCGCCGTGTTTACCCGCAACGGTATATGTGTCGAGCCCGCCTGCCGGTACATGCGCCCGCCGCGGAAGACGCTCCGCGAATACTGGACGGGGACGCGGCGGTGGGCCTCGATAAAATAGACGATAAACACGGTGGTGGCTAAAGCAAGAATAATATAGACGGCCAGGCCGCCGAAGTTCTCTTTAGCCAGGAAGCCCTGTTGTATCATCTCGGGCAAGCCAGCGACAATGCCGGCAAAAATGATTATGGATATCCCATTGCCAATACCGTGCTCGGTAATACGCTCGCCCAGCCAGACCAGGAACATGGTGCCGGCTATCATCGACATCACCATAGCCATCATGGGCAGGATGGCGGCGCTGCCGACAACGCCCTCGTGCTGCATATAGACCAGCTGCCCGTAGCCGGAAAGCCCGGCCAGGGGAACGGTCAGCCAGTGAGTAATACGGTTAATCCTGTTTCGCCCCCCCTCCCCTTCCTGAGAGATAGCCCTCAGCTTGGGGATGATGGGCACCAGCAGCGTCATAACGATGGAGGCCGTGATATAGGGGTAAACACCCATCGCCGCCACGCTCAAGCGCCTCATGGCGCCGCCGCTGAACATGTCGAGCATGCCCAGCAAGGCATTCTGGTCGAAGAGCTCTTTCAGGGCGTCGAGGTCTACCCCGGGCAGGGGCACATGAGCCACGAAGCGGAAGATTACCAGAATGCCGATGGTAATGAGAATCCGCCGCCTCAAATCGGGCAGATTGAAGGCGTCTATCATTGCCTGCAGCAGTCGCGGTCTACTTTGCTTCTGGGCCAATGCTTATCTCCTCTGCTTTACCACCGGCGGCTTCTATCTTGGCTTTAGCCGCCGCCGAGAACTTGTTGGCCTTCACCACCAGGGCGTGCTTAAGCTCGCCGCCGGCCAGTACCTTAATCGGGTGTTTAAGCGACTTCACTATCCTCGCGGCGACCAGCTTCTCCGGCGTCACCTCGCTGTCCGGCTCGAAGACGCCGAGCTTATCCAGCCTCACCAGGCTGTACTCCGTCTTGAAGGGGTTGGTGAAACCGCGCAAGCGCGGCAAACGCTGGATTAAGGGCAACTGCCCCCCCTCGAAGCCGGGGCGCATCTTATAGCCGGCGCGGGACTTCTGTCCTCCTGAGCCCCGCCCCGAATAGGTGCCCCTGCCGCTGCCATCCCCACGGCCCACTCTCTTCCTGTCTTTTTTGGAGCCGGCGGCGGGGGAAAGTTTTTCCTGTAACATCAGTTTTCTGCCTCCACCCTTACCAGGTGTCTCACTTTATCGATCATACCTCGAACTGAGGAGCTGTCGTTATGCACGACGCTCTTGTTCAAGCGGTTAAGCCCCAGGGCCTTCAGTGTTTTCTTCTGGTCCTGGGCGTAACCGATGCCGCTCTTAATCAGGGTTACCCTCAGCTTAGCCACCGACGACCTCCCCCTTTTCCTCCCCGGCCTCGACGCCCGTCCTCCGTCGCGCCAGCTCCTCTGCGGGAATCCTCAGCCGGCTCAGGGCAAGCATAGCCGCCTTAGCCGTGTTAATGCGGTTGGGGCTACCCAGGGACTTGGTCAGAATATCCTTGATGCCGGCCGCTTCCACCACCGCCCGGATGCTGCCCCCGGCGATAATACCCGTGCCCGGGGCGGCGGGTTTCAGCAATACCCTGGCGGCGCCGAACTTAACCGTTATCTCGTAAGGGATAGTGGTCCCGCTCAAGGGCACCTTGAGCAGGTTCTTGCGGGCGATAGAGTTCGCCTTATTGATGGCTTCGGGCACGGTGTTAGCCTTGCCCACGCCGATGCCCACGTGGCCGTTACCGTCGCCGGTCACCGCCAGGGCGCTGAAGCTGAGGCGCTTGCCCCCCTTCACCACCTTGGTCACGCGGTTGATATAGATCAGCTTATCGTTAAGCGTCAGTTCCGTCGGGTCTATCCTGCTTATGGGTCCTTTCACTTCAGCTAAACTACCCCCTAAAACTTGAGTCCGGCCTCACGTGCCGCCTCAGCCAGGGCTTTAACCCGGCCGTGATATTTGTATCCGCCACGGTCGAAAACGACCTGTTTTATACCTTTGTCCAAGGCGCGCTTAGCCACCAGGGTGCCGACCAGCGCGGCCTTAGCCGACTTAGCCTTGCCGTTCACTCCGGGCTTTATCTCCTGGTCCAGAGTCGAAGCCGCCACCAGCGTATGCCCCTTATCGTCATCGATAACCTGGGCATAAATATGGTTCAGGCTGCGAAAAACGCAAAGCCGGGGGCCGCTGGCGGTGCCCGCCACCTTAGCCCTGACCCGGGCGTGCCTTCTTTTACGTGCCGCTCTCAGTCCGCCTTTAATCATTATGACTTCTGACCTATAGCCTTACCCGCTTTGCCCGCCTTAAGGCGGACAAGCTCGCCGGCATATCTAATGCCCTTACCCTTATAGGGGTCGGGCGGGCGGATGGCGCGAATCTCGGCGGCCATCTCGCCGACAACTTCTTTATCGATGCCGCTGACCTTGATATGATTACCCCCCTCCACATCCAGCGTCAAGCCGGTTAAGGGGGTTACCTCCACCGTGTGGGAATAGCCGATACGAAGCGTCAGCTTATCCCCGGTCTTTTCCGCCCTGTAGCCCACCCCGACGATATCGAGGTGCTTCTCATAGCCGGCGGTTACCCCCTGCACCATGTTAGCCAGCAGGCTGCGCGTCAGCCCGTGCAGAGAGCGGTGCTCTTTGCTGTCGCTGGGTCGTGACACCGTGAGCACGCTATTCTCCAGCTTAATATTCATATCGGGGTTAAAACGGCGGCTAAGCTCCCCCTTGGGGCCGCTCACCTTAACCATTTCTTTTTCGATGCTCACCGTAACCGTATCGGGCACGGCTATCGGCATCAGTCCTACTCTAGACATTGATATCACCCCTGATTTTATCTACCATACGTGGCATAGCAGTTCACCACCGATTCTTTTACGCCAGGCTTGCTGCCCGGTCATCACGCCCTGGGAAGTAGAAATAATCGCGATACCCAGGCCGCCGTGAACTCGGGCAATCTCGTCCCGCCCCACATAGACCCTCAAGCCGGGCTTGCTCACCCGCTCCAGTCCGGCCAGGATGGGGGCGTTCTTATCATCGTACCTGAGGTGGATTCGTATTTCCCGTTGCGGCTTGCTGCTCTTCAACACCTCATAGTCGGAAATAAAGCCCTCCTTCTTGAGGATGCGGGCGATAGCCAGCTTCATCCGCGAGGTCGGCATCAGCACGGCATCGTGCCGCGCCATAATGGCGTTGCGTACCCTGGTCAACATATCGGCTATTGGGTCAGAGATTGTCATTTACACTTCACCAGCTTGATTTTCTTACTCCGGGAATCTGCCCGGCCAGAGCTAACTTTCTAAAGCAAATCCGGCATAAGCCGAACTTGCGGATATAGGCTCTAGGGCGCCCGCAGAGCAGGCATCGGTTATGCTGCTGCACCTTGTACTTGGGCGTTCGCTTTGACTTTTCGATTTTTGACTTCTTAGCCATTCCTACTCCGTCTTAGTCCCGGACAAAGGGCATGCCCAACAACTCCAGCAGCTGCCTGCCCTCGTCGTCGGTCTTAGCCGTGGTGCCGATGGACACCTCCAGCCCCCGTGCCTTTTCTATTTTATCGTACTCCATTTCGGGGAAGGAGACCTGTTCCTTAAACCCCAGGGTATAGTTGCCCCTCCCGTCGAAGGAATCGCGGGAAACCCCTTGAAACTCGCGTATCCGGGGCAGGGTAACGTTTACCAGCTTATCGAAAAAGTGGTACATGCGCTCCCCGCGCAGGGTCACCTTCATCCCGACGGTCATTCCCTCTCTCAGCTTGAAGGCGGCGATGGACTTCCGGGCGCGGATGGTAATCGGGTGCTGCCCCGTAATAGCCGATAAATCCCTCTCCGCCGACTCCAGCGCCTTGGCATCCGAAATCGCCTCGCCCAGACCGATATTAAGCACTACCTTCTCCAGACGCGGTACCTGCATCACGTTCTTATAGCCGAAAATCTCCATCAGGCTGGGCACGACCTCGGCCTTGTATTTTTCTTTAAGCGCCGTCATCTAATCAACCACCTCCCCACAAGACTGGCAGAAGCGGACCTTGCGGTCGTCGGCCAAAAAGCGCGCTCCGACCCGGACCGGCTTGTTGCACTTACTACACATCAGCATAACGTTCGAGATATGAATCGTCGCCTCGCGCTCGATTATACCCGCCTGCCTGACGGCCCCCTTTGCCCGGCTATGCTTCTTGATAAAGTTGATGCCTTCCACCAGCAGCCGTTCCTTCTTGGGGTAGACAAAGCGCACACGGCCCTTTTTCCCCCTGTCCTTGCCGGCGATAACCAGTACGGTATCGTTCTTTCTGATATTCATCTTATCTCACAGGACCTCGGGAGCCAGCGAGATAATCTTGGTGAAATCCTTATCTCTCAGCTCTCTGGCTACCGGCCCGAATATCCTCGTTCCTTTCGGATTGTTCTTATCGGTTAAAATGACCGCGGCGTTCTCGTCGAACCTGATGTAAGAGCCATCAGGTCGCCGACAGGGCTGGGCACAACGAACCACCACCGCCCTGACCACCTCCCCCTTCTTGACCACCCCTCTCGGCGTCGCCTTCTTTACCGAGGCTACGATAATATCGCCCACGCGGGCGTATTTCCGCCCGGTGCCGCCCAGGACGGTGATACACATAATCTCCTTGGCACCGGTGTTATCAGCCGCTTTCATTCTGGTATAGGATTGAATCATTGTCGTCTATGCCGAGTTCTCTGGCTCGGTTTCTTCCTTTTCTTCTTCTTTAGTTTCCGCTTCGGCCTTTTCCTCGGCTTCGGCTTTGGTCTCTTCCTCGACTTCGGCTTTGGTTTCTTCCTCGGCGTCGGCTTTGGTTTCTTCCTCGGCGTCGGCTTTGACCTCGGCGGCCGCTTCCTTCACCTTTTTTTCAGGCATAACCTTGTCCAGGTCTTCCTGGGTTATCTCCTCGGGCGAAATCTCCACCACCTCTCCCTTGGTGACTATCTCAGCCACCCGCCACCGCTTCTCCTTGGAAAGGGGCCTGGTCTCCACGATTCTGACCTTGTCCCCCACCTGGCACTCGTTCTTCTCGTCATGAGCCTTATACTTGACCACTCGCCTGATTATCTTTTTATACAGCGGGTGTCGCTTGGGGCCGGATACCTCCACCACCACCGTCTTATCCATGCGATCGCTCACCACTCGCCCCAGCCTTATTTTTCGCTTGGTCTCTTCAATCATGACCTTATCCCCAGCTCTCTTTCCCTGATTACGGTCTTAATTATAGCAATCTGCTTTCGGGCCCGGGAAAGCTCGCGGTGGTTAACCAGTTGCTTGGTCTCCAGGCGAAAGCGAAGGTTAAACAGCTCCTGATGAGCGTCTTCCAGTTGCTTGGCCAGCGCCTCGTTACCCAGCGACCGAATCTCTTCAAGCTTCATCCGGCACCACCTCCCGCACTGCTCACGACACCGGTATCCCTGGCCACGAACTTGGTGCTTATGGGCAGCTTGTGCGCCGCCAGGCGCATGGCTCCCCTGGCTACATCCTCGCTCACTCCCCCCATCTCGAAGAGCATCCGGCCCGGTTTGACCACCGCCACCCAGTGGTCGGGAGCACCCTTG
>DATKYX010000142.1:0-2404 GCA_035528255.1 Dehalococcoidales bacterium
CCCACCCTGGCCGCCCTCGGGGCATGAAAACCTAACCCCTGTATCCCCTTCCCTTTACGAAAGGGAAGGGGGAGGATTTTTGAGAGGGGGCGGCGCCCCCTCTCGCTACGCACTCCCGCTGAATACATTCGGGGCGTTTAAGAGGGGTGAAACCCCTCTTTTTTTAATTCCCCCTCTCCTGCGGAACGCCTTGCCAGGAGAGGGGGAAACAGGGGGTGAGGTAGATAAAATCAGTGAACGGATTGCTTCGCGGAGTTTACCCTGAACGTAGCGTGAGGGCTCGCAATGACAGAGGGAGAGTTCGCAATTACAATATGTGAGTATGGGAGTAAAACCCGAGACAAAATAAATAGTAACCCCGTTGTCTATGGACCCCCGGCCTAATATACTTAACTCAGAATATTTTATATCCGGGAGGCGCCATGTTTTCAATACATTACCTGCTCTTCTGCATCCTCTTAATGCTTTTCCTCGGGGCGGTCATCGCCTTCAGCCATCTCGTCGTCAAGCCGATGCAGACCCACTGGGCCATCGTCAAAGCCCGGAAAATCGTGGCGGAGGGAAAGGCCATGAGCGACTGGCAGTTCCGCAACGTTTACCGCATGCTCGCCACCGCCCGCAACGACCTCGAAGCCGCCAAGCTGTGGCAGAAACTCGACGGGATGAGATAGACGGCGGGGAAATTCCCCCTCGCTCCCAAAAGGTATATACTTATATATAGAGGGAATATACTATGACGGCACTATGGTTAATCATCGGGGGAGGGGCGGGGGGAGGCCTGGGCTGGCTGCTCGGCCGTTTCAACAACCGCATCCGCCGGCAGGACTGTGAAACCCCCACCTGAAGGGCTACCGCCAGTCCCCGGTCGGGGCTTATCACCGGCGTTATCCTCGGGCTGTTCGTTGCTTATTTGATTACTACGGCTACATAATAGTGTCATGCCACAGTTCAAGATAGTCTCCGACTTTCAAATGACCGGCGACCAGCCACAGGCGGTGGACAGGCTGGTGGAGGGGCTTCAAAAAGGCTACCAGCACCAGACCCTGCTGGGCGTGACCGGCAGCGGCAAGACCTTCACCATGGCCAACGTCATCGAGAGGGTGCAGCGTCCCACGCTGGTCATCTGCCATAACAAGACCCTGGCCGCCCAGCTTGCCAGCGAGTTCAAGGAGTTCTTCCCGGAAAACGCCGTCGAGTACTTCGTCAGCTACTACGACTACTACCAGCCGGAGGCCTATATCCCCCGCACGGACACCTATATCGAGAAGGACGCCGACATCAACGAGGAAATCGATAAGCTGCGCCACGCCGCCACCCGCGCCCTCTTCGAGAGGCGGGACGTGCTCATCGTGGCTTCGGTGTCCTGCATCTACGGACTCGGCGAGCCGGAGGAGTACCGCAGCTTCGTCGTCAGCCTGAAACGCGGCGAGAGGTACGGGCGGCAGCAGCTTTTACGACAACTCGTGGACATGCAGTACGGGCGCAACGAAATGGACCTGGCGCGGGGCAACTTCCGCATCCGGGGCGACACGCTGGAAATACAGCCGGCTTACGAGGAACTGGCTTTGCGTATCGAGTTCTTCGGCGACGACATCGAAAGAATCGTGTCGCTGGACCCGCTTACCGGCGAGCTTTTAAACGAGATGGAGTCCGTGGATATCTATCCCGCCAAGCACTTCGTTACGTCCTACGATAAGCTCCAGAAAGCCATCGAGGCCATCAAGGCGGAACTGGCGGAGCGGCTCAAGGAACTGCGGGGGCAGGGGAAAATCCTGGAAGCCACCCGACTGGAAACGCGCACCAACTACGATCTGGAGATGATGCGGGAGGCGGGCTACTGCACCGGCGTGGAGAACTACTCCCGCCACCTGGCCGGACGGGCGGAGGGCAGTCCTCCCTGGACGCTGCTCGATTACTTTCCGGAGGACTTCCTGCTGTTTGTAGACGAATCTCACATGACGCTGCCACAGATACGCGGCATGTACCGCGGCGACCGCTCCCGCAAGGAAACGCTCGTCGAGTACGGGTTCCGCCTGCTCTCGGCGCTGGACAACCGGCCGCTGGACTTCCGCGAGTTCCAGGAACACGTCTGCCAGGCCGTTTACACGTCGGCAACGCCCGCCGATTACGAATACGAGCACAGCCAGCAGGTGGTCGAGCAGTTGGTCAGGCCGACCGGACTCCTCGAACCGAAAATCGAGGTCAAGCCGACGAAGGGGCAAATCGACGATTTGCTGGAGCAGATAAGGAGTCGGGTCGACAAGGGCACGCGCTGCCTGGTGACCACGCTGACCAAGCGCATGGCCGAGGAACTGGCCGACTACCTCGTCGAGATGGGGATAAAGACGCACTATTTACACTCGGAGGTGGACACGCTGGAGAGGGTGGAGATTCTGCGCGACCT
>DATKYX010000143.1:0-2112 GCA_035528255.1 Dehalococcoidales bacterium
TTTTTTATTATACCCCCCTTGCCTACCTCATCGCGCCTGGCTTCGAACTGCGGTTTGAGCAGCACCACCAGATAGCCGCCGTCTTTGAGCAGGCGGGCTACAGATGGTATCACCTTCTCCACCGAGATAAAGGACAGGTCCAGGGTAGCCAGGTCTAGCTGCTCCGGAAGCGAGAGGGGATAGCGGGCGTTCACCCGTTCCATAACCACCACCCGCTTGTCCTGCCTCAGGCGATAGTCAAGCTGGCCGTAGCCCACATCCACGGCATAGACGCGGCTCGCCCCTTTCTGGAGCAGGCAGTCGGTAAAGCCGCCGGTCGAGGCACCGATGTCAGCCGCCACCTTAGATGAGACATCGAGCCGGAACCGGTCGAGGGCATAGTCGAGCTTGATGCCGCCGCGACTGACGAAAGGTGGCGGCTGGAGCAGGGTAATCACCGCCTCTTCGGCTACCAGAGTACCCGCTTTGATGGCGGCTTTCCCCTCCACCTTCACCTCCCCGGCCATAATAAGAGCCTGAGCCTTCGCCCGGCTCTCCACCAGGCCCCTGTCCACCAGCAAACTGTCGATTCTACGCTTAGCCATCGCTGATTATAATAACAACCCTAAACCTCTAAAGCAAGAAACAGGCTGCTCAATTAGACATCACCGCCTTCTATCTAGTAACATTGTAGTAGGAGAACAAAATGCATGATGTTATCCGGGAAAAATTCATCAAGCTGATAAGAGAGCACGGGCTCGAGGGTGAGGAGGTCATCGTCAAAGCGGCCGCCCTTTCCACCGAGCAGGCTATCGGCAACCCCGAGGACAAAGACTACCCGCTGGTGAAGGGGGAGGAGCGGCTGATGCAGGCCGAGTTCAGGGGGTCGCGGGGGCAGGTGTTTACCGACCGGTACGGCGATTTCAACGGGCGGCTGGCCGATATCGCCCAGATGGACTTAAACAACAACTTCCGCCGGGCGATATTCGTCTCCAGCCTCAATGCCGTGATGAATTACCTTGGGTTGATAAACCGGACGGTGCACTGCAAGGATAAGCAGCCCAGGGAATGCGCCGCCGAGCTGGCAAGCTATATCAAGGAGAACTACGGCCGGCCCAAAATAGCCATGGTCGGGTTTCAGCCCAGGATGGTAGAGGCGCTGGCCAAGCAGTTCGATATCAGGGTAACCGATATGGACGAGGCGAACATCGGCCAGGAGAAGTTCGGGGTAAAGATAGACGACCCCGACCGCACCAAGGAGAACCTGGAATGGTGCGATATCGCCCTGGTGACCGGCACCACCATCGTCAACGATACCATTGACCAGTTCCTCACCGACAAGCCGGTAATATTCTACGGCGTTACTATTGCCGGGGCTGCCGAACTACAGGGCTTGAACCGATTTTGCCCCTTCGGCAGCTAAACCCTTGCATTGCCGCAGGTCGAGTGTTAAAATGCCCCCCAAATGAAGGTCTTTAAGGTCATACTGCTGGTTTTCCTGGGCATACTCCTTTCCCTGTCTCTATTAGTCTTCGGCCTGGCGCTGACTCTGAATCAGAGCGTCCTTAATCCCGATTTCATCGCCGAGCACGTGACGAGGCTCGATATTGCGGCGCTGGCCGACGAAATAGTCATAGATAATGTTCCACCCGAGGCGGCGGCGTTTATGGGCGAGTCCCTCGATGAAGTCCTGAGCAATACCATCGACGACATCGAGCCCTGGATGAAGGAGCAGGTGCAGGACGGCATCTATGTCTTTTATGATTATATCGAAGGACGGAGCGAGAACTTAAGCCTGATAATCCCGCTGGATACGGTGAAGGCAAGCTTCCGCGCCAACCTGCTGGCGGCTATTTTAGCCTCCCCGCCGCCCGAGCTGGCCGGCTTCCCCCCGGCCGAGATTGAGGCCCAGTTCAACATATACTACCAGCTTATCGCCGATGAGATACCGTCGGCGCTGGAGCTCGATGAAACCATGCTCGACGCCGAAGTCATGGAGCAAATCGAGCGCGCCAAGCAGTACGTCGGCTATTTCAACCTTGCCTTTATCGTGCTGATTGCCTTCAGCCTGCTGATGATACTGCTCATTATACTGACGCACTTCTCGGTGAGGGGCAGCACCCGCCAGCTGGG
>DATKYX010000144.1:0-3679 GCA_035528255.1 Dehalococcoidales bacterium
TATCCCTCAGGTACTTGCTTTCGTTTCCTGGCTGCGGTATTCTCCATTTGTGATGGCTCCTCCTACTTTAGATTTGGTGTCTGTGACCTACACCGTTCTATTGTAGCCGGAGCCATCTCCTTTTGTTATTCCATATACTAAATGACGTCTTGTTTAATTGAGTGGTAAACTAGGGAAATAACATGTCAGATAGAGCCGATATAACTATTATCGGGGCGGGGGTGGATAAGGCGGCTTTTTGTGTCACATTCCAGGGTGGTGATAGAATTGAGCTTGGCGCGATGGCGCACATTATTAAGGAGTATGGTTGATGCCCCAGAGTTGGAAATTCTCGGCTGATTATTATAGCCGTTCTCTAGATGTCCTGGAGACAGCCCTCGGTGAGGTCGCTGCCTACCGTTCCTGGCGGGCTTTTGACCCCGGCTCCGAATATTCGGTTGATAGGCGCTACGCGGTCATGCCGGCACTTACCAAGCAAGATATTCGCCAGCACTTCCCTCGGGGTCTTCTCCCCAACGATAGCGACTTTAAACAGGGTCTGGCCAAGGGGGAGATAGCGTTGGTTGAAACCAGCGGCACGATTGACTCTAGCACCACTAATATATGGAATCAAAAGTGGTGGGACGCCTCGGAAAGAGCTTCCTGGAAGCTTAATTCTTATGCTTCTAAAGTTGCCACGGGCAGTCACCCGGAGGCGATTCTGGCCAACCCGCTCAATGTCGGTTTTATCTCGGATACCGTTGAACTCCCCATGGAAAAGCGGCGACTGGCCCGTTTTCTCTATCTTAACGAAAAGACTGACCCAATATTGTGGACTGCCGACTATATGGACAGGATGATAAGGGAGCTGGAAATTTTTAAGCCAGTCATCCTGGAGGCTAACCCTTCGCTGCTGGCAAGGTTGTGCCGTTATATTGCGACTGCTAAAAAAACGGTCTTCCAGCCGCAGCTTATCGTTTTCACCTACGAATACCCGTCGGCTTTCCATTACCGGCAAATCCGCAGGGTCTTCGATGTGCCCATAGCCAGCTCGTATGGAACCACGGAAACAGGCTATGTTTTTCTGCAGTGCGAGGCAGGCAGATTTCACCAGAACAGCGAGTTTTGCCGCGTGGATTTTCACCCCTTAAAGCGAGAGCATGGCGGCCCCCGGCTGGGCAGGATTCTGGTTACTACCTTTAATAATCCGTGGTATTATATCGTTCGTTTTGACGTCGGCGATTTAGTCCGTATTGACGAACGGGGCGAGTGTCCCTGTGGTAGAGATTCGGGTTTGATTCTTGAGGCAATCGAGGGTCGGGTAGCCAATGTAACTCTTAGCTGTAGCGGCCGGCTGGTCTCTTTAGGTGAGCTGGACAGGGCTCTGAGTGTTTTAGAGGCTATCGATGAGTACCGCCTGGAGCAGCCCGGGGCAGGTGTTTACCATTTGTACCTTGTCAGCCGCGCACGGGATAAAGACAGGCTTGGTGAACAGGCATTAAAAATATTGAAAGGTCTCTATGGCCAGGATGCTGAAATATCGATTAGCTATCAAGATGCCATTCACCCGGAAAGCTCCGGGAAATACAGCCTGGCCAAGACGCTGTTTCCGCTAGAAATAGAGCCTTATCTGGATGAAAGCTATGTCACCAAGCGAAGACCGGGGAAAAATGATGGCGAATAATATGAAGCCCGTTTTTTTAATAGCGGGAAGCCCCCGACGCCGCAAAACACCCGACCCTCTCTTCCAGATGGCTTTGCGTGAAAGCGGGAGGGCGGCACCAAGCGTGGGCTATGTGGGCACGGCCAGCGACGACGATACCATGTTTTTCCGCTTCCTGGCGGGAGAAATGCTGGAGGCGGGGGCCGACCGGGTCAGCCACACCCTGATTACCCCCGATAACGCCGACCTCAAGAAGGCGCAAAATATACTTGCCTCGGCCGATATCGTTTTTATCAGCGGCGGGGATGTGGAGAGGGGTATGAAGGTTCTGCGGGAAAAGGGTATGGTCGATTTCCTCTTCCAGCTTTACCAGCGGGGTAAACCGTTTTTCGGAGTCTCGGCGGGGAGCATTATGCTGGCCAGGGAGTGGGTTTGCTGGCGAGACCCTGATGATGATGCGACGGCTGAGATTTTCCCCTGTCTCGGCTTGGCTCCGGTTATCTGTGATACCCATGCTGAAGAAGACGACTGGCAGGAATTAAAGGCATTACTGGCGCTTGAGCAGGATAACGTAAAAGGATACGGGATTCCTTCCGGGGCGGCTATCAAGGTTTTCCCTGACGGCGAGGTAGAGGCATGGGGTGGCGCTGTCAGCCAGTGTATCCGGCGCGGCGGGAGGGTGGAGAGGCTCCCTGATATTCTACCGGCTAAAGGTAGGCGCTGACTCAACTTCTCCCGCCTGACGCCTTCTTCGATTAAGTGTTAAACTAATAACATCATGCCAGATAGAGCCGATGTTACCATTATCGGGGCGGGGGTAATCGGACTGGCCATTGCGGCGCAAGTGGCGAGGCAAAGACGCCACGTCTATGTATTGGAGAAGAACGAGGGCTTCGGGCTGGAGACGAGCAGCCGTCACAGCGGGGTTATTCACGCCGGCATCTATTATCCGCAAGACTCATTGAAGGCGAAGCTTTGCGTCGCGGGCAACCGTCGGCTCTATGACCTTTGCCCGCAGTATGACATCGGCTGCCGAAGGTCAGGCAAGCTCATCGTGGCCGCCGATGACGGGGAGAGCGGGGAGCTGGAGGCTTTGCTGGAGCGAGGCAGACGTAATGATGCCGAAGACCTGAAGCTGCTATCGCGGCGGGAGCTTAAAGCGCTGGAGCCAAATGTGGCGGGGGTGGCGGCGATGCTATCGCCTTCGACGGGGATTATCGATTCGCACGGCTTGATGCAATACTTCATCTCTAAAGCGGTGGAGGGGGGAGCCCAGATTGCCTATAAAACCAGAGTGGTCGGGATAGAAAAAGTGCCTGATGGCTACAGGGTGAGGGTGGAGGATGGGGGTGGGGAGTCCTCTTTTATCACGAGGACGCTGGTCAACTGCGCCGGACTTTACAGCGACAAGGTAGCCGGGATGGCGGGGATAGATATAGACGGGGCGGGCTACCGATTGTACTATTGTAAAGGGGAGTATTTCAGCCTGAAGAGCCGCCGTGAGAGCGCCGTCAGCCGACTGATATACCCGGTGCCGCCGTCGAATATCGCCGGCGTGGGCATACATATCACCTTCGACCTGGAGGGGCGGGTGAGGTTGGGGCCGAATGTCCGGTATGTGGATAGCCTCGATTATACCGTAGACAATCGTCATAAAAAGCTCTTCTACGATTCGGCCAAGAAGTTATTGCCCTCCATAGAATACGACGATATCGAGCCGGAGACGGCGGGCATCAGGCCCAAGCTGCAGGAGCCGGGCGGGGAAATCAGGGATTTCGTTATCAGGGATGAGGCGGACAAAGGCTTGCCCGCATTCATAAACCTCATCGGCATCGAGTCTCCGGGGCTTACCGCCGCGCCGGCTATCGCCGAGTATGTTGCCGTCTTAATCGAAAAATATCTCTAGGCGGTAAAAGACTGTCGCCGTGCCATCAGCCTCAGACCAGGCTGCTCAATATCTTCTCCCCAATCATCCCCACAAGAAAGCCGAGGGCGGCGCCCGTCGCCGGAGTCCAGTGGTTCCTCAGTTTAGCCATC
>DATKYX010000145.1:0-3172 GCA_035528255.1 Dehalococcoidales bacterium
TTACGGCTACGACCAGACCTTCACCCTTAGTTCCGAGACGGAGACTTTTACCAGAGAACTACTCCTGGCAGAAGGGCAAGAGCCTCCGGCGGATGTTGAGATTAAGGTCTTGTCCGACGCGCCGATGGACTGGGAGATGGTTATAGAGTATTAGGGGGAAGCACTGTTTTGGCTGCATTATCCTTCTAGTATATAATAGAGGCTACGGGAGTATAAAAGCCTTATCGGTGAAAAGAAAAGAGCTTATTAGATACCTGATTAAGCAAGGGGCTTTTCTGACCAGAGAAGGACGCCGACACAGTATCTATGTGAAAGGAAAATACAGAACAGAACTCCCGCGTCACAATGAAATAGTTGATGAACTGGCGAGGAAAATCTGCCGAGATTTGGACATTCCTTTCCCTAAATAAAGGGGGTGACATTAATGCAATATAGAGCAGTTATTAAAAAAAGCGACGACTGGTGGATCGGCTGGCTTGTTGACCTGCCGGGGGTAAACGCACAGGAAAAAACTAAAAAAGAGCTTATAGAATCACTAAAAATCGGCGCTGAGGATATGCTAAACACCCCGTTCGAGCCGACAGCCGAGGAGGAGCTGGTAAAAATAGAGGTTTAGGGCGGGATTAAAAAACCTCCACCTCTCCCACCGTAACCAAAACCAGGTGCCCCACCTTCTTCTTGCCCAACTCCGCCACTACGGAATCGAAAAGCTCGCCCTTATTGATAATCTCCGCCTTGCCCCAGATACGGCAGCTCCGGCCGGTGTCGGTGTCGAAGACCAGCGCCGAAAGCTGGGGGTTATCCCTGAGGTTGGCTGTGGTGCGGGGGGAATCGATATCGACGAAGACGAGCTGCGCGTCGTCGATGATGCGGAATGAGCCTTTAACCTGAACGTGGGACTTGCCGTTCTTACTGGAGGTGGCAATCAGGGCGGGGCCGGCTCCATCGATTATTTTCCTGGCTTCCTCGGTTAGTTTAGCCATGTTATCCTCCTTATGGCTTAGTCGGGGCTATAGCTTACCCCGGTCTGGGGGGACTCCCAGACCTCGACGGCGGTGAGGGATACCTTATCCCCGGCCAGCCTTGATTTCAGCTCTTTATAAATATTAGCGGCGATATTCTCGGAGGAGGGGTTGAGCTTATCGAAGGGGGGAATATCGTTGAGGTTGGTGTGGTCGAAGCGGGCAATAATCCCGGCCATATGCGCCTTTAGCTCGGTGAAGTCGTAAGCCAGCCCGATTTCGTCGAGGGTCGAAGCCTCCACCCTGGCCACCACCTTGAAGCGGTGGCCGTGGAGCGTCTCGCACTTGCCCTGATAGCCGCGCAGGGCGTGGGCGGCGTCGAAATGCTGTTCCACCGAGATGCGGTACACCCTAGACCCCCTCCCACTTGAAGACGCCCTGTACCTCTTTGGCCGCCTCGAGCATTTCTCTGGCGGTCTTGCCGGATACGGGGTTCACCGCGTTGGGGGCAATCTCCGCCAGGGGGACGAGGACGAAAGCGCGCTTGGTCATGCGGGGGTGGGGGATGGTAAGCTCGGGGGTCTCCATGACCTCATCGCCGTAGAGCAGGATATCGATGTCTATGGTACGGGGGGCGCCGGAGGGACCTCCCCACCGCCCCAGCTTGTTTTCGATGCCCTTGCCCAGCGCCAAAAGCGCCATCGGGGGGAGATTGGTGGCGACCTCACAGACCAGGTTGAGAAAGCGGGGCTGCTCGACATTGCCCACCGGCTCGGAGTCGTATATCGAGGAAATCTTTTTTACCCGCAGCCTTTGCCCCAGAAACTCCAGGGCGCGGTCGAGATTGGACTGGCGGTCTCCCAGATTGGAGCCCAGGCCGAGATAGGCGGTTATCGCTTCAGTTGCCAATTTGCCTCCTTCGAATGATAGCGTCGCTCATGCGGCAGACCCGAACTATTGGCTTAACATCGTGGACGCGCACCATGTCGGCACCGTGAGCGATGCCGATAGCCACGGCGGCGGCGGTGCCCTGCAGGCGCTCGGCAACGGGAAGGTCGAGCGCCTTGCCGATGAAGGACTTGCCCGAGGGGCCGAGCAGGATGGGTTTGCCCAGTTCGGTAAGCTCAGCCAGGCGCCGGACTATCTCCAGGTCGTGCCGCCAACTCTTGCCGAAGCCGATGCCGGGGTCGATGATAATGTTTTCGGGGGGGATTCCGGCTTCGGACGCTATCTTCAAACTCCCCTTGAGGGAGTTTATTACCTCGGTGATGGGGTCTTTATAGTCGGCGGTGTCGCGCTTGAGGGCGTCGTCGTAGCCGCCCTTATCGCGCTGGTTGCTCATCAGGACGATGGGGGCTTTCCAGTCAACAGCCAGCTCGGCCAGGCGGGGGTCGCGTTTTAAGCCCCACTGGTCGTTGAGCATTCTCGCCCCCGCTTCCAGCGCCCGTTGCGCCACCTCCGACTTGGTAGTGTCGATGCTCATGGGCACGGAGAGCTCGCCGGCCAGCCTTTCGATAACGGGAATGATGCGGCGCAGCTCTTCTTCCGCCGAGACGGGCCGGGCGGCGGGGCGGGTGGACTCGCCGCCGATATCGATAATGTCGGCGCCGTCCTCCGCCATCTGTTTCGCCCGCGCCACGGCGGCCTTGACATCGTCGGCCAGGCCATCGCCGGAGAAGGAGTCGGGGGTGATGTTGAGGATGCCCATGACATAGGTGCGCTCGCCCCAGCGTAACTCCAGCTCGCCGCAGGTGGTGGTGGCTAAAACCGACTGGCTCGCCATAACAAAAAACCCCGCTTATATTTTAGCACTCTTTGGGCGGGGTGACCAGATGGGAGGGGGTGTTAGCGCAGGTTGTTATGTCCCACCCTGCCCACCCAATAGAGGGTAGACCTCTATCAACTCCTTATTTGGATTACGCCCTGCTCCACCCTATACGGGGGGAGATTCTTCGGTCGCGGCGCTCCCTCAGAATGACATCTGTGGTTTTGGGGTGTTTAAGAGGGGCGAATTCGAGGGGGTATGAAATCCCCCTTAATCCCCCTTAATCCCCCTTTTTCAAAGTGGGAAACGAGGCGGTGAGATTGCTTCGTCGCTTCGCTCCTCACAATGACAGTAGAACTTGGGCGGTAAACGTTTGCCGGATGGGCTTGCCTATCTGATTTGCCTTATGATATGATTATTGACGATTACACCCCAATTTTCTCGC
>DATKYX010000146.1:0-4945 GCA_035528255.1 Dehalococcoidales bacterium
ATTTGAATTCATAATACAATTCATCATAGCCTTTGCTGCCTTTATGGGAGCGCTAGGAGTAGCTTGGTTTATGTTCTTTCAAGCTCCCCCACTTCAGAAGTTTAAGGATGAGCCAGACTTTCGCAAACGGCTTCTGATTCCAGTAAAATATTTTTGGGTTACTTATTTAATAAGTATTGGGGGTGGTAGTATCGTAGCTGTACTCGTCTATGGTCTAAGCCATTAAACTAGTAAAATAATAGGTGGGTGACTTTGTGGGGGATAGATAAGGAGTAAGTTTGGCCGATATCGAGCAAGCCTTAAAGCCCAGCCGCGATAGCTGGTTCAAGCGGGCGATGAGCCTCTTTGACCGTCCCACCGTTGATGAAGCGGTATGGGCCGAGCTGGAAGAACTGCTTATCTCGGCCGATGTCGGCGTTAGCACTACGGAAAAGCTGCTGGAAAGGGTGAAGCAGAGAGCCAAAGAGGAAAAATTCACCGAGGGCTCGGCGGTGCGTGATGCCCTTCAGCAGGAGATGGTCAAAATCCTTAATATCGAAGTTCCGGTGGCGGCTCCTCAATCACCGCCCAGGGTTATTATGGCGGTGGGCGTTAACGGCAGCGGCAAGACCACCTCTATCGCCAAGCTTGCCTATAAAGCCAAGAAAGAGGGGAAGAAGGTTATACTGGTGGCGGCGGATACCTTCCGGGTGGCGGCTATAGACCAGCTCAAAAAGCTGGCCGGGGGAATCGGCGTTGATGTTGTGGCCCACCAGCCGGGTGGCGATGCCGGGGCGGTGGTCTTCGACGCCCTGGAGGCGGCGCGCAGCCGTAACGCCGACGAGGTAATTATCGACACCGCGGGCAGGCTTCACACCAAGTTTAACCTGATGGAGGAGCTAAAAAAGATTAAACGGGTGGCGGCTAAGATTGACGACTCGGCTCCGCACGAAGTAATCCTGGTGCTAGACGCCACCACCGGTCAGAACGGCTTGACCCAGGCCAGGCACTTCACCGAGGCGGTGGGGGTAACCGGCATCTTTCTGTCCAAGCTGGACGGCACGGCTAAAGGGGGCATAGTGCTGGCTATCTGTGATGAGCTGAAGATCCCCATCTTGTTCGCTGGCGTTGGCGATGGTTTGGAAGATATGGCTGCTTTTGACGCCGAGAGCTTTATCCGGGTATTATGTGCCTGATGATTGGAGGTAGAGTTTGATTACTATAAGTATGAGCCCGATAGCCTTTACCATAGGGGCGGTTAGTGTCAGGTGGTATGGCGTTATGATTGCCCTGGGAGTGATGTTGTTAGTTCTGTGGATGCTGCGAGAGGTAAGACATGGGACCAGACTCTCTTACGATACCATCATTACCGCCGCCCTGGTAGCCATTCCATCGGCAATAATAATATCAAGATTGCTCTATGTTATTGATAGGTGGGTTTATGTCGGGAGTCCGGGGCCGATTTGGGGTTTTGAAGGGCTGACCATCTGGGGTGCGGTTCTGGGAGCTACCCTGGGTATATGGGTTTACAGCCGGCTGACCAAGTTCCCGTACGGCCACTTCATGGATTTGGTGGTGCTGCCTACCATATTGGCGCAGGCGTTGGGTAGAGTAGGCTGTACCATAAACGGCTGTTGCTATGGAGTGGAAACCTCGCTGCCCTGGGGGGTGGTCTATACCCACCCCGAGAGCTATGCCCGTCTGGGGGTAGCCGTTCACCCCACCCAGGTTTATGAGATTGTATTCTTGCTCGTGGTCTTCGGCGTGTTATTCGCGTTAAGGAAAAGATTCCAGCCCGAAGGCTCTCTGTTTCTCATCTATCTCAGCGTATACTCGCTGTGGCGGGTGGGCATTGATTTTATACGGGATGGAACGCCCTTCCTCTTCGGCTTGCATCAGGCTCAGGTGATAGGTATAGTCGTCTTACTTATCACGATACCGCTACTGATTTGGCGCACGCGGTGGGTAAAGACACCGAGTTCTGCTTGATGGTGGGCGGGATGCCTACTCTTCTGCCGAAGCGCAGATTTTCCACTGTCAAGTGTGGTAACTAAAAGTAAGTTAAATAAAGGTATGGTGGGGACGGCTGTTTGATTGGGGAGGATCGGGGAGGGGGTATTACTTGCCGAGTCGCCTTCGCCGGGCGTTCTTCTTTGCCTTCATACGTGCCGCTTCTCTCTTGGATACGAAATGACGACGCGATTTGGCTTCTCTCAGGACGCCGTCCATCTGCACCATTCTCAGGAAGCGCCTCAACAAGGAGTCTTCGGTTTCACCTTCACGTCTGGATACTTTTAACGGCATAATAATCAACTCATTCTATCAACATACATAGGCCAGGTATTCCCCGGCCTATGTACGTTTTTGACTCAGACTGACTTTATCGGTTCAGTTTCATCTTGCTGTAGCAATCGCTACAGTATACCGGTCTGCCTTCGCGAGGCTCGAACGGTACTTCGGTTTCCTTACCGCACTCGGCGCAAGTCGCCGGGAACATCTGACGCCTGGACCTGTAGCCGTAGCTATCATTACCATAACGTTGTGCTTTCCTGGCTTCGCGGCATGCGGGACAGCGCTTGGGCTCGTTGGTGTAGCCCTTGGATTGAAAGAACTCTTGTTCCTCGGCGCTGAAGGTAAACTCGGCTCCACAATCGGAGCACTGGAGTTGCTTTTCCTCGAAACTCATTGAATGACCTCCTCTCTTGTAAATAGTTGGTTAGAGTTGCGGTCATCCAACACTTGGATAAATCTAACTGTTTTAACTAAGTTTGTGATAACCTGAACCTAGAACCACTATTAACATTATATCACACATATTTTATTTGTAAAGCAAATGTCAATAGCAGTAGTACGCAGGCAGGCTTTTGACCTCTAAGGGGCGTGTTCCGGCTCCTAGCTGGAGGGGGCGAAGTCGACTATATTAAGCCTGAGCCTTTCCTTACCCCCCCAGCGGTCTATCTCCAGGTTATAGACGATATCCAGTCGAGGGGATATCTCCGCCAGGTAACAGCCCAGCCGGAAGCCCACTCCGTCCCAGACGGTGCCGCCCTGCTTCAGTTTCAGCCTCAGGTGCTGAGCGCCGTTACCCATGGTGCGGCAGTCGACTGCCTCCGTGCGGCGGCTGAGGAAGGTGGGTGAAGGGTTGCCCCGTCCGAAGGGGGCTAACTGTTGAAGGGTATTGAAGGTGTCGCCGCTCAATTCGGGCAGTGTGACCTCGGCATCGATATCCAGCTGTGGGCGAAGGTCGGCGTCGGCAAGCTGTTCTGTGGCTAGCCGGGCGAGGTGCTCCTGGAGTTGGGGCAGGTTCTTGGTGGGCAGGGTAAAGCCGGCCGCCTGGGAATGACCGCCGAAATGGGACAGGAGCTCACGGCACTCGGTTAGCGCCTTTATGATATTGAACTCGGGGATACTGCGGCCGCTGCCGCTGCTTACCGTCTCACCGGTGCGGACAACAATAGCCGGGCGGTAGAATTCCTCGGCCAGCCTGCCGGCAATCAACCCGGCGATGCCGAGAGGATAGTCCTTATCGGCGGCAACCAGCATGGGGGTAATACCCTGTGCCACTATCTGCTCTCTGGCTGTGGCCCAGACCTTGGCGGTTAGCTGCTGCCGCTCGGTATTTTTCTCCTCCAGCCAGATAGCCAGGTCGCGCGCCTCCTGGGGCGATTCCGTCATCAACAGCTTATAGCTGGTCATAGCGTGCGCCAGCCTGCCGGCGGCGTTGAGGCGGGGGGCGATAGTCCAGGAGATGCTCTCGGCGCTTAAGTTACCCGGGGTCAAGCCCGCCTGGGATATAATCTCCCTGAGCCCGAGGCGGGGGGTGGTGTTCATTAGCTTCAGCCCCTCTTTAACCAGGTAGCGGTTCTCCCCCGACAGGGGCGCTATATCGGCTACCGTGCCTATGGCGGCCAGGTCCATCAGTTCATCCAGTTGCCCTTCTTTACCCAGGTTCTGGAACAGGGCCTGGAGTAGCTTGAGGGCGACCCCGGCGCCGGTCAGCTCGGAAAAGCCGTAGTTGGAATCAGCCCGCTTGGGGTTGATAATGGCCACGGCGGGCGGCATTTCAGGGAGGGGGGAGTGGTGGTCGGTGATGACTATATCCAGCCCCAGCTGGTTGGCCCGCTTGACCTCGGCCAGGGCGGTAATCCCGCAGTCAACGGTGATAACCAGACTGACGCCTTGGCGGTGGAGGTTCTCCAGGGCGGTTATATTGAGCCCGTAGCCTTCGGTGAGGCGGTGGGGTATGTAGGGGACGGCTTTACCCCCCAGGCTCGTCAGCCCCTGGACGAGTATGGCGGTGCCGGTGATACCGTCGGCATCGAAGTCGCCGTAGACGGCGATTGTTTCCCCTGAAAGCAATGCCCGGTAAATCCTGGCTATCGCCGGCTCGATATCGGGGAGTTGTGAGGGGTCGCCGGCCAGGCGCTTATCGCCGCTGAGGAAGGCTTCCAGCCGGGCGGGCTCGGTAAGCCCGCGATTGTAGAGCAGTTGGGTGATTAAAGGGGAGAGGCCGCTGGTGGCCGCCAGGTGTTTTCCCGGTGCTGGAGGCAGCAGGTTCCAGCGGTAGCGATTCAATTCATTCCTCGGAGTACTCTCGGAAGATAAGGACTGAGTTGTGGCCGCCGAAGCCGAAAGAATTGGACAGGGCGGTTCTAACCTTAGCCTGGCGGGCTGTATTGGGCACATAGTCCAGGTCGCACTCGGGGTCGGGGTGGGTGAGGTTTATCGTCGGCGGTATGAGGCCGTTCCGAATAGTCATAATGCATATCGTGGCTTCAACGGCGCCGGCGCTGCCCACCAGGTGTCCCATCATCGACTTGGTGGAGCTTATCGGAATCTTGTAGGCGCGGTCGCCGAATACCCTCTTTATCGCCTTGGTCTCCATCTTGTCATTGAGCACGGTGGAGGTGCCGTGGGCGTTAATATAGTCGATTTCGTCGGGCTTGATTCCGGCTTTATCCAGTGC
>DATKYX010000147.1:0-9071 GCA_035528255.1 Dehalococcoidales bacterium
CGAATCCTTCGCTTGAGGTGCTTAATCATTATCGTGCCGTTTGAGAAGTCGATATCCTCAACCCCGATTGCCAGAGCTTCACTTACCCGGCAGCCCAGACGAAAGAGGAGCCTGATAAGCAGTTTATTTCTAAAACAGGTGGCTGCTTCCTCCAGTTGCTTTATGTCGTCTAGGTCAAGATATGATCCCATGACTCGGTCTGCCCTTTTCGCCCCTGATATCTAGTCGCCAAGGGATGCGAACAAGCAGGACATTCTTAGGGTTAGCGGCAGCAGCAATCAATGTCACAACCTGTTCTGGCATGAGATGGCCTCTTAAGTCATGTATTGGGGTAACTTGTGTCATTATTTTCTGTGCTATAATTTGGGTGGGAGAGAAAGGCCACAGGCCGACCGCTGGCCTCCTTTTATTAATGGCCTTCCTCTCCATCAGATTTATTTAGCGTAGGCCGCCGGGGACGACCGCCTCGCTTGCCGAATTCTGCCAAGAGGTCGTGGTACAGCTCAGCAGTTCGCCGCCCGCCTTTCTTGCCTATCTCCCGATAAAATTCAACACCTTGATGCTCCAAGGTTGATTGCCCTCCACGGCGACCAGCTTCTCGAACGGTAATTTGAGCAGGCAATGACATTAAAAACACTCCCTTGGCATTTTTTACGGCTCGTATGTATAATTACACATATACAGATGCTTGTCTAAAGCAATAAACAGATAGAAAATTGTTTAAAGTCTAATTTGTAAGTGTAGTGGTTTCCGATGTGGCAGCCTAGGCAAGTTGAACAGGCCTTGTTTCGCTGGGGGAAATGGCGATGTTTGCTTCTTGACCAATGGGTGAGACCTGAAGCTAAGTTGATCGAATTATCTCCAGATAAACTTAAACTCGGCGTGAAACGTAGGTTACGTAAGATAGGTTTGGCAGGCGTTAGGATAGAGGTTTACTGGATTTGCTCGCTAGTTTCGGACTTAAACCTTGACAACAGTGCTTCTTTTGACAAGATAGTGATACCTGATTGGTTGCAATGGTGGCCACTGGCATATCAGGATCCCCTGAGCCTCAAACCAGGAGCTAGGATGCACCCTCCATGGCTCGTGAGCGAGAACGATATTGATTTCGCGAAGCGTCAGTACGGGGCGGACAGTCGCTTCCTCAAACCTGCCGGTCTAACATTTATGCTTCTTTCTCCAGACCACGAGCTTTATTCTGTAATAGAGCCACTGAGAGGTAGACCAAGAAAACGACACAAACCAGGCAGGCCACTGAGGTATCCCGACCATCTAGCAGTGAAATGCGCTGTCCTTAGGACCCAACGTCTGACATATGTTGAAATTGCAAAACGGCTTGGTTTGCCTGTTACAAAGCCTGAACTGAGCGAACAAAGTGACGTTGTCCGTCATCTAATTAGCCGAGGCAACAAGCTAATAAACGAATGGAAGCTTGGCCGATTGAAATAACTTTTGGCTTTTTTAAGGGTAGACGATATGGGTCCAGTAAGAATAGGCGCTTCCATACCTACAAGCTGCCTCACCTTAAAAAGGACATTTATGCCAATGCTAGCCCAATCCAAGACTTTCCACCGGACTAGCCCCATTTCGGTGTGCCTGGATAGCCTCTTCAGCTTTGAGCCCCCGTGTGTATCTGCGGCTCATCTCCAATGACTCGTGTCTCAAAAACAACTGGAGTAAGAATGAGTCCTTAGCTCCTCTCAAATATGCAAGAGCAGCAGTGTGGCGAAGACGATGCACACCTCCAGGGCCATTGACATCAGCACGTTTCTTGAGCCTAGTAAACCAGCTCACTAGCCCCTCAAGGGAAAAGGCCTGCCCCTCTTCAGTAACCAACAGCCGGTCTGTTTTTGCCCTAGGCTTCCTCTCTATAAGCCAGGCCCACAAGGCTTTGGCAGTCTTTGAAGAGAATGGGGCAATGCCTATTTTGTTGCCCTTGCCGAGAACACGTACTCGCCTGCTCTCAAGGTCGAGGTCACTGAGTTTGAGATGCACCATCTCCGCCCGGCGCAGGCCTGAATCAATGAATAGAAGAAGCATGGCTTTATTGCGGATCCCGGTGAAATGACCACCACTCCTAATGTCTAAATCACACACTGCCAAAAGTCTCTTCAAATCTTCAGTTGTATAACCCTCAATAGGAGGCACTGGTGGTGGTTTGAAGTGGATCGTGGCTAAGGGACTGGATTCCAGATAACCTTCCTCAACTGCCCAATTGAATAATCGCCTTAGAGCTCGGTAGTAGGGCCAAGCAGTAGATGGCTTTGCTTTCTTTATTACTTTCCCACCGTTATTGGCTACCTTTAACTGGAAGGTTCTTGTCGCGGTCCAAGTTAGAAATTGCCTCAACCTATTCACATCTAATGACCGCACACTATCTGGCCAGCCTTGCTGACCGGCATAGCGTAATAGAGGATGTAGCAAGTAGCTGTAGTAGTCAAGGGTGCTGTTCGACTTCCCTTCGGCTCGGAGCGAAAAGAGGAAACCATCTACCAGATCACGAAGTCTGATGTCTACATTATGTTTCACCTTTCATTGCGGTCGGCCCTAAATTCTTTATTTTCGACCTATGCAAGTCGTCGCCTCTAGACTTGTCCCAGCTTTGTCGCTATAATCTAGGCAAGTCGTCGGTCAGCTTTGTGGAGCGGGTGAAGGGATTCGAACCCTCGACGTCTTGCTTGGGAAGCAAGCACTCTACCGCTGAGTTACACCCGCCCGAACAGACTATATTATGCCCCGCCGCCGATGCGGTGTCAAGATTGCTTAATTGCCCTGTTTGGCTTACTATATCCTAAGTTTAACGAAATGGCAGAGAGCAATTTATCAGCGGCGGCTATCACCCGTAACCTGAAAACAGATTTTATCGGGCAAACGGTTATCGCCTACCCCAGCCTGACTTCGACCAACGACATCGCTAAACGCGAAGCTAAAAAGGGCGCCCGTGAAGGCACCGTTGTCCTGGCTGAGGAGCAAACGGCGGGGCGGGGGCGGATAAAGCGCGCCTGGCTGTCGCCCAAGGGAAGCATCTCCCTGTCCATTATTCTCCACCCCACCCCGGCCCAGTTGCCCTCTCTTATTATGGTAGCCTCGCTGGCCGTCGCCCACTGCATCGAGAAGGTCAGCGGATTAGAAGCGCAGATTAAGTGGCCCAACGATGTGCTTATCAACGGCAAGAAGGTATGCGGGATTCTAATCGAGAGCGATGTCAGGGGCAACGCCGTGGACCACGCCGTTATCGGTATCGGCCTAAACGTCAACCTCAAAGCCGCCGATTTTCCTGAGATTACGGCCACCGCCACCAGCCTCTCGGAGGAGGTGGGGAGCGAGCTATCGCGGCGGGAGATAATACGCTGCCTGCTGGTGGAGGCGGAAAGTTTATACCTGGCGCTGCCCGAAGGCGATAGCGTTTTTCGGGAGTGGCGGGACAGACTGGTAACGCTGGGCAAAGAGGTCGAGGTAAGCTCGGGCAAGACCAGCTACAGGGGCGTAGCCGAATCTGTAGCCAGCGACGGCAGCCTGCTTCTCCGCCAGCCCGACGGGCGCTTAATTAAAATCGTGGCCGGCGACGTCAGCCTGCGCCACTGAATAAAGTCCTCGCCCGAGCCCGCCGTGCGGGCTCGGGATTTCAACCGACATCAAGGTATGCCTGCGGCTATTTCTTCAAAAACATGGAGATAAGGTCAATAGGCAACGGGAAGATGAGGGTGCTGTTGTTCTCAGTGGCTATCTCGGTCAGCGTTTGCAGGTAACGAAGCTGCAGCGCAACCGGCTCCCTGGCCATAATAGCCCCGGCCTCAGCCAGCCTCTCGGCAGCCTGGAACTCGCCGTCGGCGTGGATAATCTTGGCCCGCCTCTCTCTCTCCGCCTCAGCCTGAGCCGCCATCATCCGCTTCATCTCGTCCGCCAGCTCGACCTCTTTAATCTCCACCGTGCTGACCTTGACCCCCCAGGGGTCGGTGTGCTCATCGATTATCTTAGTCAGCGCCTGATTGAGCTTTTCCCTCTGCGTCAGCAGTTCGTCCAGCTCCGATTGTCCCAGCACGTTTCGCACCGTGGTCTGGGCTATCTGCGAGGTGGCGCGGATGTGGTCCAGGACCTTGACCACGGAAGCCTCGGGGTCAACCACCCGGAAGTAGGCGACGGCATTCACCCTCACCGCAACATTGTCCTTGGTGATTACCTCCTGCGAGGGGACATCCATGGTGACCACGCGGAGGTCGACTCTGACCATGCTATCGACAAAGGGAATTATGAAAAATAATCCCGGTCCCTTGGCTCCGACCAGCCGACCCAGTCGGAAAACGACCCCCCGCTCATACTCTTTGACAATCTTGACGGTCATGGGGATAAGTATGAGCACAGCTAAAGCAATGGCACCGTAAATAATTGGGCTCATTTAGTTACCTCCTCTATTTCTTTCTTGACTACCCATAATTTTAAACCATCGACCCTGGTAACAATCACCTCCTCTCCAATTTTCACCCTACCCTTCTCCGATATTGCCGCCCAGCGTTCGCCCTCAATCAGGACGATTCCCTTGGGGTCGAGCACCGTCTCCACTTCAGCCGTCACGCCCACCATCTCTTCCCGGCCGACCGACACCTTCCGTTGATGGGCGCGGACTACCAGTTGGACGACAAGGGCCAATAAGGCGGCACCACAAATAGCGATTATGATAATCAACCAATCGTCCATTTTAGCGATTTCGACTCCTCACCAAATAAGATTCCGGGGCAGTCTATTTGCCCCTGGTACTTTTCCTGGTTACATACAGCTTTAAACCGTCAACCCTGGTTATAGTCACCTCCTCCCCCGCTTTCACCTTACCCTTCTCCACCACCGCCGTCCAGCGTTCGCCCTTGAAGAGGACAATGCCCTCTGGTTCCAGGGCGGTCTTAGCCAGGGCGGTCTTGCCCGCCAGTTCCTCACGACCCGTATAGGCCTGGCGGCGATGGGTACGGACTATCCGGGTAATTACGAAAGCGAAAACAACCGCCACGATAATAGCCACGGCGGCAATGAGCCAGGGGTTTACCTGGAACAGCGCGCCGGTCTCAGGGAATAGAATCAGCGAGCCGAGGACGAGGGCGGTTATGCCCCCGGCAGTAAATATGCCGAAGGTGGAAGTAAGCACCTCCCCGATAAAAAGCCCGAAGGCGAGAATGATAAGTAATATCCCCCCCAGGTTGGCGTCGAGAACGCCTAAAGAGTAGAAGGCGAGCAAAAGGCTGATGGCGCCGATAATGCCGGGGAAGAAAGTGCCCGGGCTATAAATCTCGGCGATGATGCCGATGCTACCCAGGCTGAGCAGTATATAAGCGATATTGGGGTCGCTGATGGCGTGCAAAAAGCCCTCGACAAGGCTCATTTCGTTGCGCGTGATGGCGTAGCTTGAAGTGTCGATGGTGACCTCCAGGCCGTTAGCCAGTGTAACCTCCCAGCCGTCAATCAGGGCGATAAGTTCGTCCAGTGTATTCGCCCGCAGGTCGATGATGTTAGCCTCCAGGGCGTCGACATCGGTAAAGGACTTGCTCTCGGTCACCGCCAGTTCGGCTTCTTCTATATTGCGGCCGCGCTCCTGGGCGATGGCCATCATCCACTTGGCCGAGAACTCGACTATCTTCTTCATCTGGTCTTCGGGTATCTCCTCCCCACTCCCCGACACCGGATGAGCGGCGCCGATAGTGGTGCCCGGCGTCATAACGGCGATATGCGCCGAGAGGGTGATAAACGTTCCCGCCGAAGCCGCCCAGGCGCCCTTGGGGTTAACGTAGACGATGACGGGCACGTCGGCGTTCATAATCGTCTGCACTATCTCTTCCGTCGAGTCGAGCAAGCCTCCCGGCGTGTCCAGCTCTATGATGCAGGCCAGGGCGTTCTCGTCTTCGGCTTTTTCGATGCCCCGCTCAATGTAATCAGCCATCACGGGAACGATAGTGCCTTCGACATGGAGGATGTGGATTGACTGGTTGGCGCCCCGGGTAACGACAGGCAGCAAAGCGCCCACCAATAAAGCCAGGAAAAAGACGAGACCGAGGGTTCTAAATATAACTCTGCTCATTCGCCTCTCAACAATAAATAGAATAGACCCGCCCGATTAACGGCGTGTAAATGGAATTATAGCTTGCTTGACCTACTATTGTAAACAGCTTGTACGGTTGAATAGCTAGAGTAGTAGTGCTAAAATTTACCAACTATGAAAATCCAGAGGTCTAAAGGCACCCGCGACCTGTCCCCGCAGGATATGGGCAGCTTTCGCCTCATCGAGAGCGCCTTCCGTGAATGCTGCCTGAAATGGGGCTACCGGGAGGTGAGGACGCCGACCCTGGAGTACCTGCACCTCTTTACGGCCACGGGAACGCTAACCCCCAGCATGCTGTCCAAGGTCTATTCCTTCCTCGACTGGGACGGGTGGAGCGGGGAAAGGGTGGTCCTGAGGCCCGACGGCACCATCCCCATCAGCCGACTCTATATAGACAGCATGGCCGCCGAGAAGCTGGCCAAGCTCTTTTATGTCGCCAATATCTTTATGTTCGAGGCGACGGGGAAGAAGACCCGGGAGAGGTGGCAGTGCGGGGCGGAGCTTATCGGCGCCGGGCCGCCGCTGGCCGACATAGAGCTGGTTATGCTGGCGCTGGAGGTATTGAGGGAGCTAAAGATCGAGGGCATCGAGCTCAGGCTATCGCACGCCGGTTTGATAAAGGCACTCCTGGCCAGGATGGATTTGAGCGCCGAGGAACAAATCGGCATGTTCGACCGTATCCTGGACGGAGATATGAAAGCGCTGGAAAAGCTAAAGCTCAAGAGGCCGGAGCTGGAGAAGACCATCGACTCCCTGCTGGCGCTGAAGGGAAAGCCTTCGGGCTTTTCTAAAGAGCTTAAGGAGCTTTTCGCCGAAGACCTGCCCGAATGCAAGCCCTATATCGAAAACTGCACCCGGATTGCCGAGTTCCTGGAGGCTCTGGGCTGCGACTACCGCATCGACATCGCCTCGGGGCGGGGCTTTGAATATTATACCGGCGTGATTTTTCAGATTTTTAAAGCCGGGGAGAAGATAGGGGGCGGGGGCCGATACGACGCCCTTATTCCCCTGATGGGGGGCAAGGATGTGCCCGCCTCCGGTTTCGCCCTCTACCTCGACCGTCTGATGACTCTTATAAAGCCGGAGGCGCTTACCCAACCCCAGCCGCCGAGAATCTTAATCAAGGCGGATTCGGCAAAAGCCAGGGAGGGTTTCGACATCGCCCAACGCCTGCACAAAGCCGGCTACCGGGCGGAATGCTATCTCGGCGCCCAGAAAGACGCCGATTTCGACTGGACGGTGGAGATTAAAAGCCAGCCGCCCAAGTTTATCCTGACCGGCCGGGCTAAAAAGCAAGGAGTCGCCGCCGAGACGCCCGACGAGCTTTTAGCCTTGTTAAAGGGGTGAAGGGGAGGATGAGGTGAATAAGCAATCCAAGCTGAAAATAGCCCTGCCCAAGGGGCGACTTCTGGCTGAGACCTCCGCCCTGCTGCAGAGGGCGGGGTGGGGACTCGACGGCTACCACGAGCAGACGCGCCTTTACCACATAGAATCGAAGACGCTCGCCAACCTATCCGCGCGGGTCTTCCACGAGAAGGACATTCCCATCCAGGTCGCCATCGGCAACTACGATTTGGGCGTCTGCGGCTCGGACTGGATTGAAGAGTTGCTGGCTAAATACCCCAGCAGCGCCCTGATGAAGGTGAAGAACCTGAAATATGGCGAGGGTGCTCTCTACGCCGCCAGCGCCGGGGGCAAAGCCACCGTGGAAGCGCTAAGAGCCAAAGCGGGCACGGTACGCATCGCCAGCGAATACCCCAACCTGGCCGAGTCCTTCGCCATCAACGCGCGGCTGAGACACTTCAGCGTCTTTCCCCTCTGGGGAGGCGCCGAGGTTTATCCGCCCGAGAGCGCCGAACTGGCGCTGGTCGGCGGCACCGACGGTGACTTTCCCTTTTATCAGCTGGCGCCGATAAGCCGCGTGCTCGGCGTGAGCGCCTTCTTAATCGCCAACCGCGATAGCTGGAAGGCTAAAGAGCTGAGCCGGATGGTAGCACCTATCGAAAAAGCGCTTATGCCGGAGAAGGCAACCCGAAAATCCGAGACAGAAAAACGCCCACCGTCGAAGGCAGTTCAGTATCCTGAAACGGATAAGGATGTAGTGCGCTTAGCCCTGCCCGACGGGCACCAGCAAGCGCCCACCCGGAAGCTTTTGGACAAAGCGGGCATTCGTCTCGACGACTACCCCTCCGAGAAGGGCAACCGACGGCCCCGTCCCGACCTGGACGGCGTCAGCGTCAAGGTAATCAGGCCCCAGGACATGCCGTTGCAGGTGGCCAACGACAACTTCGACCTGGCTATTACCGGCCGGGACTGGCTCACCGAGCACCTCTGCCAGTTCCCCTCCAGCCCGGTTAAGGAGCTGGCCGACCTGAAGCTGGGGCGGGTCAGGGTGGTGGCGGTGGTCAGCCAGGACAGGGACATCGCCGACATCCGCGACCTGAGCGAGTCCGAGGAAGAGCGGCCCATCAGGGTGGCTTCGGAATATGTAAATATCGCCGACAGGTACGCCCGCGATAACCGCCTCAACCGCTACCGGCTGATTCCGACCTGGGGGGCTACCGAAGCCTTCCTGCCCGAGGACGCCGACCTGCTCATCGAGAATACCCAGACCGGGCGCACCCTCGCCCAGCATAATCTAAAGATTATCGACACCCTCTTCGAATCGACGGCCTGCCTCATCGGCAGCGCCGGGCGGGCGGCAAGCCCGCTAAAGAAGGAGAGGATGGAGTATATTACGAAAATCCTGCGTGAAGCCGCCGAGGAGATATAATGAGAATTATCGAAGGCTTTGAGCCGGCAAAAGCGCTGCTGGAGCGGCAACCGGGCACCGATTTCAGCCCCGATTCACCCGCCCTGAGACAGCGGATAAAAGCGGTATTCGGGACGGAAATGAGCCCGGAGCAGGCGGTGGCACAGATAATCGAGGATGTGCGCGGCACGGGCGACGCCGCCCTCTTTAGCTACAGCCTGAAAATCGACCGGGCCA
>DATKYX010000148.1:0-2139 GCA_035528255.1 Dehalococcoidales bacterium
GGACATCACTTTAAGCGGGTCAAGTCCGGCAAAGACCAGCGGCCTTATCGCCGCCTCGGTGCCGCCGGCAATCATGGCATCGACATCGCCGCGCTGGATAACGACACAGGCGTCGCCGATAGCGTGCGTCCCCGAGGCACAGGCGGTCACCGTGCACATGTTGGCTCCCTTAGCCCCGAACTCGATGGCGACCTGCCCCGTAGCCATGTTGCAGAGGAAACTAGGCACAAAGAAAGGTGAAATCTGCTGGCGCTTTCCCTTAATCAGCAGCTCGTGGTTCCTCTCAATGCTTTCTATGCCCCCCATAGCCGTCCCCACCGACACCCCCACCCGCTCGTCGTTGGTGGCATCAATCTTGAGCTTGGCATCCTCCAGCGCCATTCTGGCCGCCGCCAGGGCGAAGTGGATAAAACGGTCACCCCGCCTCGCCAGCTTGCGGTCTATAAAATCGAGGGGGTCGAAATTCTTGACCTCGCCGGCAATCCTGGTGCGGAACTCGCCGGCGTCGAAATGGGTGACGGGACCCACCCCCGACTCCCCCCGGCACAAAGCCTGCCAGCTCGCCTCCGTCCCCACCCCAAGCGGGGTCACCATGCCCAGTCCGGTGACGACTACCCTTCGCTTCATCTCAGCTTTTCCTTGCCAATCCTGCCGTCGGCGGTCCTGGGCAGGGACTCGGTAAAGACAATCTCTCTGGGCACCTTATAGTTGGCCAGGTGCTCCAGGCAAAACTTCTTTATCTCCGGCTCGGTAGCCTTTTCGCCCGCCTTCAATTTGATAACCGCCCTCGGCGTCTCGCCCCTCGACTCGTCGGCGATGCCCACCACCGCCACCTCGGCCACCTTGGGGTGAGTGCCGATTATCTCTTCGATATCGCTGGGGCTGATATTCTGCCCCTTACTGATAAGCATATCCTTCTTTCGGCTCGCGGCGAGGAAGAGCCAGCCGTCTTTATCCAGCCAGCCGACATCGCCGGTATGAAGCCAGCCGTCCTTCAATATCTGGGCCGTGGCTTCGGGGTTATTATAATAGCCGTTCATTACGGGCCCCCTGACCACTATCTCGCCCGTCTCGCCCGTCGGCATTTCATTGCCCTCGTCATCCACTATCCGTAATTCCCAGCCGGGCAAGGGCTTGCCCACCGAGTTCGCCGGCCCGCTCCCGTCGAGCGCGGTGCAGCTAACGTGCGCCGCCGATTCGGTCATGCCCCAGAAGTTAACCGGGGTCAGGCCGATATACTCTTTCACCTTCTTAGCGATATTAGCCGGCATGGCGGAGCCAGCCGTGCCCCACATACGGAGCGAGCTTAAATCGTGCTTTATCCCCCCCACCTCCACGGCATCCACTATCAGCCCGTGAACGAAAGGCACCCCCATAAATATGGTAGCCTTCTCCTTTTCGACAGTCTCGAATAAATTATCTACGGACAGCCCCGGCAGCGCTACCACCGTGCTACCCCTGGCAATAGCCGTCATCATTATTACCACCAGCCCGAAGGCGTGGTGCAGGGGCAGGGCGAACAGCACCACGACATCTTTATCCGTCTGCTTAAAGCTGTCGCCCGATATGGCCGCTTCCCTGGCCAGCGCCCCGTGGGACATTACCACCCCCCGCGGATGAAAGGAAGGACCCGAGGTATAGGCGATGTGGGCGATGTCTTCCGGCGCTGGTTCGGCAGCAATCGCCGCCGAAGCACTCTCGGCCATAATCTCCTCGTAGCTGAGGAAATCCCCTTTATCCTTAAAACTGAGGGCGATAACCCGCTCCACGGACTTGAACCTGTCCATAACGGGCGCCAGGTGCTCCAGGCAGGGGCTTTCCGTTACCAGGACCTTGGGCTTAGAGTCGTCACAGAGGGAAACCAGCTCGGTGAGCTTATACTTGGGGTCGAGCAGAACGGCTACACCGCCGATTTTAACCACCCCGAAGTATATAGCCACGAACT
Source organism: Dehalococcoidales bacterium (assembly GCA_035528255.1). Taxonomy (GTDB): domain Bacteria; phylum Chloroflexota; class Dehalococcoidia; order Dehalococcoidales; family BS750m-G39; genus E44-bin88. The sequence goes on from DATKYX010000148.1 coordinate 1,946, forward strand.
CAGGGCTGTTGGCCAGCAGCAGGGCTATCCTGTCGCCCTTAGCCACCCCCATCCCCACCAGGGCGTTAGCCACCTTATTCGAGGCTTCGTCCAGCTCGGCATAAGACAGCTTGCGCTCGCCCATGACGATTAACGTCTTGCCAGCGTAGCGCTTCGCCGCCTGCTCCAACATCTGCTTCAGGTTCATTTTTTAG
>DATKYX010000149.1:0-3389 GCA_035528255.1 Dehalococcoidales bacterium
CGTCTTGCTCAAATTACACCTCCGAATATCAATCCGACTTTTTCTTTGTCTGCCACGGCGTATATTCCCGGTCGAAGACAAGCCCCTTCTTCTCGCCCCCCACCTTGGCCACATCCGACCTTAAGCGGGGTATCATCTTCAACAGGCAAAAGACGGGCAGGGCTATGGAATAGAGAATGACGCTCAGCTCCCCCCCGAAAGCCCAGATGAGGGGAGGCAGAAAGACAAAGGCAACCACCGACGACAGCCTCACGTTGCTGGTAATTACGACCGCCACCAGCATGACGCCGAAGCAGATGGCAAAGGGGATAGGCGAGAAGACCGCCAGCACCCCCATAGTTGTGGCCAGCCCCTGCCCTCCCCGGAATTTCAGCCAGACCGGCCAGTTGTGCCCCGCCACCGCCGCCAGCCCCACGGCGAAGACCCAGTAAAGGGGCAACCCCAGCCACTGGGCGATGAGCACGGCCAGCGCCCCTTTAGCCATGTCGGCAAAGAACACGCCGAAGCCGGGCAGGGTGCCTATCTCCCGCATGGTATTGACCGTCCCCATATTCCCCCCGCCCACCTTCCTGATGTCCACCCCCTTCACCAGCCGCGCCACAATGTAGGCAAAGGGGATAGAACCAAGCAGGTAACCGATAACCATCGCCAGGACTATCATTCCCGCCATTTCGACTCCTTAAATATTAGTTTAGCCCCGATTATAACCTATCCAGGGACGAAAGCGTAGCCGCCAGGTAACACTTCAGCCCCTGGTCTTTGCCCCTGGTGTATAATTCCTCGGCTTTAGCCCTATCCTCCAGCAGGGTAAACAATGTCGGCCCCGAGCCGGCCAAGTGGACGCGCTCCGCCCCCAGTTTGAGCAAATGCTCCTTATAAACCTTGAGCTTGGGGAAGAAGTCGTAGGCGACGTTCTCGAAGGTGTTAAAGAGCATCGATGGGCTTACCGCCCCCCACGTCAACCCCAGCACCATTCTATCCGTAATCTCCCCGTCGCTGTAGTGGTTGGGCTTGAGTCTCCCGTAGAGTTGCTGCGTTTTCTTTTCCACCTCCTGCAGCGCCGGCGTGAGCAGGACGACCCAGCTACGGGACAGCGAAGGCAGGGGGGCTATCTTATCCCCCCTCCCCTCCGCCAGCGCCGTGCCCCCGTAGAGGAAAAAGGCGACGTCGGAGCCCAGCCTCGTCGCCAGGTCGAGCAGATTGGCTGGCTTCAAGGTCGGCGGCCAGAGCTCGTTAAGCCCCAGCAGGACGGCGGCGGCATCGCTGCTGTCCCCCCCCAGCCCCGAAGACAGGGGGATGCGTTTCTCGACCTCTATTTTGGCTCCCTGCGAACACCCCTTGACCTGCTGCAGCAGGGCGGCGGCGCCCGGTATCAGGCTTCTTTCGGGAACGAAGTCGGGGTTATCGCTGCTGACCTCGATGCTATCGCTCAAGCTGAAACCCAGGCTGTCGTAGAGGTTTATCGCCTGAATAACGCTGCGGATGTTGTGAAAGCCGTCGGGCCTCTTGCCCAGCACTTCCAGCGTCAGGTTAATCTTGGCCGGCGCCTTAACCGTCAGCATGCTTCCCCCCCAGTACCCGCCATAGTTCAGCCCACTCCCCTACGGTCAATGTCTCCGCCCGCCTCGACGGGTCTATCCCGGCCTTTTGCAAAAAGGGCAGGACTTCAGCCTTTTCCCGCCCCAACCCCCTGGCCAGCGAGTTGGCCAGCTGCTTGCGCGGGGCGGCGAATCCCGCCCGCACGGTGTCGAAAAAGCCCTTTTCGTCGACATCCACCTTAGGCTGTGGGTAAACGTCGATTTTCAGTATCGCCGAGCTGACCGCCGGCGCCGGATAAAACGACTCGGGCGGCACAATAGCTACTATCTCAGGACTGCCGTAGAACTGGACGCTGACGCTGAGCAGGCTCATATCGCCCGCTTTAGCCGCGATGGCTTCGGCGACCTCTTTCTGCACCATGACCACCATCGCCTGCGGTTTAGCCTCGGCTTCGAGGAAATGGCGCAGGACGGGCGAGGTAATATAGTAAGGCAGGTTGGCCACCACCTTATAGCCCCGCCCCTCCACCAGCTCTTTCGGCTCGATTTTGAGCATATCGCCGTTGACGATGGTGACGTTATTAAAAGAAGCCAGCCTCTCTTTAAGCAAAGCCGCCAGATTGTCGTCCAGCTCGACGGCGACCACCCCACCCGCTCTCCCCGCCAGCTCCCGGGTGAGGATGCCCAAACCCGGCCCCACCTCCACCACCAGGTCGTCGGAGCCTAGCTCGGCGGCGGCGATAATGGCCTCCAGCACCTCGGCATTAATAAGAAAGTGCTGCCCCAGCCCCTTTCTCGCCCTGAGGTCGGACTGGCGCAACAGCCTCCTGGTCTCGGCCAAAAGCGGATTCTGGCTCTTATCCATCAAATTAATGAGGCCGTGCACCCACCCTCGACCCCGCCCAACAGCTTGCCCGGACCAGCCAGCTCCAACCAGGTAACCCTGCGGCACCCGGGGCTTCTATTTACCGCTGCTTCCTCTCGGACCTGACGGGATTCATAGCGCTCCGCCGCGCAAGACCCGGCCTTCAACACCGCTTAGTACGGGTAGTCCTACCAAACAAAGGCCTCAAGCGGGAATTCGACCCCGCTATAGCGGATTGCGAGTTCAGGGCACCGCTGGCTCCCCGTCTAGCACGACCTCCCCCAAATGCTAAACGGTGCCCTCTCCTTTGTCAAGCCACCGTTTTTCTTCCCCACCCCCCAGTTTTGCGTCCCACACCAGCCCACCCTAAAAGGTTTTTCTAAGAGGGGGCTATGCCCCCTCTTCAACTCCCCCAAATCATTCTGTCATTGCGGGAAAGTCCCGCGCCGAAGCAATCTCAAGCCCTACTGTCATTCTGAAGGAGCATAGCGACTGAAGAATCTCAAAGGGCGGGAGAGAAGTTTATAGAGGTTACACCTCTGTAGGGTGGGCTCTGGGTGGGAAAATAAAACCTCCGTTAAACAAGGTGGGGTGGTGGGGCAGTCAGGCAACCTCTTCGGTCATTGCGAGACAGTCGTTCCCCCTTTGAAAAATGGGGATTAAAGGGGATTTTCGTTATCGGCGGGGCGGTGGGGAGAAAAACCCATGCTAAAAAAGAAAACCCCGGAGCTTTATCGCCCCGGGGCTTATCTTCATGATGATTGTATGATTACGTCTGCGGCTTGCCCAGGACGGCTTCGAAAAGCTCCTCGTCCAGAGGGTGCCCCTCGGCAACCATCTGACGGTACTTGATAAAGTCGATGGTATCCTTGCCCGTAATCTTCTTGGTATTGAAGGCGCCGAAGCCCAGGAAGGCTTCGCCCGTCATGTTGACCGCCAGCCAGTAACGGTGATCGTTCTTGTTCATATCCCAGAAGAACTTCTTC
>DATKYX010000150.1:0-2015 GCA_035528255.1 Dehalococcoidales bacterium
TCCTTGACTTTACCCAACCCCTTTGTTATATTCTTTCTCTAAAGAAGGTGCGAGATGGCTAAACCCAAATTCAGAGAACTGCGGCGCTCATACGGATTCGACGAGGTAGCCATCGTCCCCGGCGATATAACCGTCAACCCCGACCAGACCGACATCAGCCTCGAGATAGAAGGCGTCAAATTCGAAATCCCCGTTCTGGCCTCGGCCATGGACGGCGTGACCGATGTCGGGACGGCGATAACCATGAGCAAGCTGGGGGGGCTGGGGGTCATCCACCTGGAAGGGGTACAGACCCGCTACGATAACCCCGATGAAGTCCTGGCCGAGATTGCCCGCGCGCCCGCCGACAAGATTACCCCCCTCCTCCAGAAGATCTATTCCGCCCCGCTTAAGGAAAACCTTATCGGCGAAAGGGTTCGGGCGATTAAAAAAGCGGGGGCGGTCTGCGCCGCCTCGGTGACGCCGGCCAACACCAAGCGCCTTGCCCCCATCATCGCCGAAGCCGGTGCCGACATACTGGTAGTCGCTTCCACGGTGACCACCGCCCGCCACAGTTCGAAAAGCTACGAAGGGCTTATCTTCCCCAAGCTGCGCAAGCTGGTGTCCATACCCGTTATCGTGGGCAACTGCGTCAGCTACAGCGCCTGCCTGGAACTCATGGAGACCGGTATCTCAGCCGTTCTTATCGGCGTCGGGCCCGGCGCCGCCTGCACCACGCGGCAGGTATTGGGCGTCGGCGTTCCCCAGATAACGGCCACAATGGATTGCGCCCAGGCCAGGGATGACTACTTCCGCAAGTCGGGGCGCTACGTGCCCATCATCACCGACGGCGGCTTCCGCAACGGTGGCGACATCTGCAAAGCCGTCGCCGCCGGGGCTGACGGCGTCATGCTGGGCTCGGTGCTGGCGCAGGCCAAGGAGGCGCCGGGACTGGGCTATCACTGGGGTATGGCCAACCCCCACCCCGCACTGCCCCGCGGGACGCGGATAAAGGTGGGCACCACCGGCACTATGGAGCAGATTCTCTTCGGCCCCGCCTCGGTCACCGACGGCAGCCAGAACCTGGTGGGAGCGCTGCGCACGGCGTTAGGCGTCTGCGGCGCGTTGAGCATTGAGGAGATGCATAAAGCGGAGATATTTATCGCCCCCTCCATCACCACCGAGGGCAAGTTCTGGCAGATGGCTCAGGGCGGACGCTAGCTAGTCTTCCTCGTCGTCTTCCTCTTCTTCGGAAACAACCCCCGCCCCGCCGCCCATTCGCGGCACCAGCGCCTCGGCTCGGCGCTTATCCGCTTTCGGGGCAGGCAGCTTGTCAATCATCCGGCGCAACCCGGCCAGCTTTCCCCCCACCACCACCCCGGCCACGCCGGCTTCGCATAAGGCCTGTAACTCGCTGGAGGTGATATCGGGCGACACCGCCGCCAGCAAAGGCTTGCTCAGGATACCGGCGTCGCGCCGGAAGAGCATGAGGTCCTGCCAGGTCAGGGAGGACTTCTCCCCGGCGATAAGCACCGCGTCCACGGGCAGCCCATCGATGGCTTTAAGCAAGCCGGCGTCGAGCGCGGGCTCCACCGTCACTATCTTGCCCAGCTTCTCCTCCTCCAGTACCACTTTAGAAACGCTTTCGGCGGGAAAGACGACGAAATCGGCGCCCCCCTCCCCCAGCTGCTTTATGCCCTGAGCGCTGACCTCTTTCAGCCAGCCCCCCCAGGGCATATCGGCGGCGACTTTGACCGGGGTCTTCGCCCCCGTCTTGGGGATAGACATCAATACCGCGTCGGCGCCGGCGACAGCCGCTTTAGCGGCGGCGGCAACATGCGCCACCAGCACCATCTTGGGCTTGGGCTTGGCGCCCGCCGCCCGGAAGCCCAGGGGCTGAAGCCCGCCCGACGAAACCGAGTTCAGCTTATCGATAAATTTACTCATATTTTTATAAAGGCCTATTCGTGAAGATAGAGCCCCGACTGGTATTCAGTCGGGGCTATCGTGTCATTGCGACATTATCTGGACGCCCG
>DATKYX010000151.1:0-2597 GCA_035528255.1 Dehalococcoidales bacterium
CCGTTTTTTACCTCGTGGCCTTCGACGCTGATAATAGTATCTCCGGCTTGAATGCCCGCCATCTCGGCGGGCGAGTCGGGGGCAATCTCCTGCACTACCACCTGCCCGTTGACGATGTCGTGGGGAACCATATAAGCCACGGATAGCAATACGAAAGGCAGGAGCAGGTTCATAATTATGCCGCCGCTCAATACCAGCAGCCTGACGCCGTAGCCCCGGCTGGCCAGGCCCTTGGGCACGGCGGGGTCCACCTCTCCGGAAATCTTGTTAAAGCCGCCGAAGGGTATCCAGTTAATGGAGTAAATCGTACCCCGCCAGTTCCGGCCGTAGGCGCGTGGCGGGAAGCCGACGCCGAATTCCTCAACCGGTATCCCCACAGCCTTGGCGGCGAAGAAGTGCCCCAGCTCGTGGACGATGATAAGTACGGAGAGGACGACTATGCCGGCGACTATGGTGAGTATCACGATTTATCTCCAACCAGCTGCATAACCCTTTCCCTGGCCCAGTCGTCCGCCGCCATGATTGCTTCCAAAGAGGGCGTGGCGACGGCTTTATGCTCCTCCAGCGTTCGTTCGACCAGTTCGGGGATGTCGGTGAACTTAATACGACCGGCCAGGAATTGCTGCACGGCAATCTCGTCGGCGCCGCAGAGCGCGGCGGGGAAAGTCTCCCCCTTTTTACCCGCTTCTATGGCTATCCTCAGACAGGGGAAACTATCAAGGTCGGGGGGCTCGAAGGTCAATTCTTCGATGTCCGCCCAGTCGAGCCGGGGGAGGTGGGGGTTAGCCAGGCGTTCGGGGTAAGACAGGGCGTACTGGATGGGCAGGCGCATATCGGGCCTGCCCAGCTGGGCTTTAACCGAGCCGTCGGCGAATTCCACCATAGAATGCACGATACTCTGGGGGTGGATTAGAACATTTATACTATCGAAGCGCATACCGAAGAGCCATCGGGCTTCGATTACCTCCAGACCCTTGTTCATCAAAGTCGCCGAGTCGATGGTGACCTTGTTGCCCATACGCCAGGAGGGGTGTTGCAGCGCCTGCTCCGGTTTGACCTTAGCCAGCTCGGCCGGGGAATAGCGCCGGAAGGGGCCGCCCGAGGCGGTGAGTATAATCCGGGACGGCCTGCCCGTTTCGCCCTCGAGGCACTGCCAGATAGCGCTGTGCTCGCTGTCGACGGGCAAAATCTTAGCCCCGTGTTGCTTTGCCTCCCCGATGATAAGCTCGCCGGCCATGACCAGTGATTCCTTGTTGGCCAGAGCGACCTGTTTGCCCGCCCGCACCGCCGCCAGTGTCGGCTTTAGCCCCCATTTCCCCGAAGTGGCGATGACCACCAGGTCTATCTCGGGGTGACGGGCCATCTCTTCCATCGACAGGAATTCGTATTCGGCGGTGGTGGGGGGTGGGGTCCTGGTTTCCTGATGAAAGACGAAGCGGGGCTGGAACTTCTCTATTTGCTCGGCGAGGAGGGCGGTGTTCCTGCCTCCCGCCAGCCCGATGACGCTGAAGTGTCCGGGGAGGGAGTCGATTACTTCCAGTGTCTGGCGGCCTATGGAGCCGGTGGCGCCGAGGACGGCAACCCGCTTTACTATATAGCCCATACTACATAATAATATACCACGACACCGGCAAAGACAATGCTGTCTATTCGATCCAAAAAGCCGCCGTGCCCCGCCAGCAGACTGCCCGAATCCTTGACGCCTGTGTTGCGCTTGAGCAGGGACTCAGCCAGGTCGCCGAGCTGGCCGAAGAGGCTGACCAGAAAGCCCAGCAGTATCGCCTGCCCGTAGCCGACGGGGAGCTGGAGGGGGGTGGGGAGGGTGAAGAGCAGGGCGATGATTATGGCTCCGACAAATCCGCCGATGGTGCCTTCCCAGGTCTTGCCGGGGGAGATGGTGGGGGCGAGCTTATGCCGGCCCAGCGCCTTGCCCACAAAGTAGGCGGCGGTATCGGAGGCGAAGGTGACCACTATCGCCAGGAAGACCCAGTTCCGGCCGTCTTCCAGGCCTCTTAAGCCGACGAAGTAGCTCAGGAGAAAGCCTACATATAGTATTCCGCCCAGCGTCCACGCCCAGCCGGGGAAAGCGCCTTCTCGGCGACGGCGTATGAGCAGCCAGACCAGCGATATCACCACGCCCGAGACGAGCAGGGTGGTAGGGTTGATATAATCGTTGTTAATCTGGGGGCTTATGATGAATAAGAATGTCCAGAGCACCCCGAACCAGGTGAGGGGGGCCAGCTTTATCCTCTCTCCCATCCGGTAGAATTCTGTAACCGCCAGCATTCCCCATATTGCCACCACTACGGTGAACCAGGGGAGGGGTTGGTCGAACCAGACGGCGGCGACCAGGATGGGAACGACCCAGAGCGCGGTGAGGACCCTTTTTTTAAGCATATTATTACAGGGCGCCGAAGCGCCTTTGCCGGCGGCTGTAGGCGAGGAGCGCCTTGTCTATCTCCTTGCTGTCGAAGTCGGGCCAGAGAACATCGGTGAAATAGTATTCGCTGTAGGCGGCCTGCCACATCAAAAAGTTGCTGATACGAAGCTCGCCGGCGGTGCGTATGACCAAATCGACGTTGGGCAAACCCGCGGTA
>DATKYX010000152.1:0-3610 GCA_035528255.1 Dehalococcoidales bacterium
GACGCCATGTGGTGGGCGGTAGGGCAAACGCCGCATATCATGGTGGTGATGCGGGGCATCTCCTCAGCGGCTCTGCCCTCGGAAAACTTCTCGAACCCTCTCAGTTCGGGAATCTGCAGGCAGGCCCGCTCGCAGTTGCCCTTATCATCAAGGAATATCTCTATCTTGCCATGTCCCTCAAGCCTGGTTATCGGGTCTATGGTTATCTTTTTCACTCCGGCCTCCTATTCCATTCTCTTTCTTCTCAACAGGGAAGCCGCCAGGCCGAAGCGATAGACCGTTCCCGCCGGGTCGGCAATGCTGTCAATCAGTTTTTTGACATCTTCCTCGCTCATGTCCTTCTCCCCGTCCAGCCCCAGTATAGAGGCGACCATGGAAAGGGCTTTAGCCCCCTGGTCGACCACGCCGTCAAGAGGCCCGAAGCACCCACGGCAGGGCTGGTTGGCGCGGATGCAGGTCTCCCCGCAACCCGTGCGCGTCGCCGGCCCCATGCAGATTATCCCCTGCGCCAAGAAGCACAGCTCGGGGTCCATCTTAATCTGCCAGGGTCTCTTGACCTCGGTAATAGCCAGTTTATCGGGTTTACTCTCGGCTCTGGGGCAGGTGTCGCATAGCGCTTTATTGGGCGCCAGCACCGCCCCCTTCTCCGGCAACTCCCCTTTAAGAATGGCCATTACCGCCGCCATTATTAAATCGGGAGGCGGCGGACAGCCGGGGAGGTAATAATCAACATCAATGGTCTGGTCCAGTGTCTTAACCGTGTCGTAGAACTCGGGCAGCTCCAGCTCGCCCTCTTTAACCTTGGTCTTCTGTTGCGGAAAAATCCCCTTGGGGTTATCCACCGTGGGAACTTCTTTATAGACCCGGTTAAAAATAGATTCCCGGTCGTAGAAGTTCCCCAGACCAGGAATCCCGCCCAGGTGGGCGCAGGCGCCGAAGGCAACCACCAGACCGGATTTCTGTCGCAGCAACTTTACCATCTCCTCCTGCTCTCCCAGCCTCACCGACCCGTTGATAAAGCTCACCGCAATTTCGCCATCCTTCTTGGCTTCGATGTCCTTACGCTTGAAGTCCAGCGCCACCGGCCAGAGGACGATGTCCACCGCGTCCGCCACCGTCAGAATATCCTCGTTGAGGTCAACCACCGTCTCCTCACAGCCGCCGCAGGAAGCGCACCAGTAAAAAGCGACCTTAGGTTTAGCCATCTTTCCCCCTTTCCGCATAGAAATTATAGCTAGATGTGGCTAATATTGCAAATTTTTCTACTCAGGTGATTACACGCAAGGCATTAAAGAAAATTATACTTTAAGCGGCTATCTAAAGTAAACCCCTTGAGCCTTGCCCCAAGCCTAATAGACCTTAATTCGCCGCAGCTTTAGTATCAGGAAGACCTCTTTGCCCTCAGCGAGGTCCATTTCCTCGAAGATATGGTGGGGTACCTCCGCCAGCAGCTTATGCTCGCCCACCTTCACTTCGAGCCTGACGGCGTCGCTGAGAGGCTTAATATCGGTGACCACCCCCCGATAGCGGTTCACCGCCGGCCCCGGGGGCATAGTCTCGGAAACGTATATATCGCGGGGGAAAAGGGCGATACGCCGGACGGGGTTGCCGTCGTCGGGGAGGATAATGCTCATCGTGCCGCAGTTAGCCTCCATCACCCCCTGCCCCAGGCTCTGGCAACGGTCGCAGTGCAGTATGTTGGGGGCGCCGATAAAATCGGAGACGGCCTCGTTCACCGGGGAGAAGAATACCTCTTCCGTCCTGCCCAGTTGCTGTAGCCGCCCGTCCTGGATGACGGCTATGCGGTCGGCCATCTCCTCGGCTTCGGCCAGGTCGTGGGTGACGTATATGGTGGTGATGCCCAGCTTCCTCTGCAGTTGCTTCAGCTCCGTCCTCAGGTATTTGGCGGTCTGGCCATCGAGGCTGCTCAGGGGCTCGTCGAGGAGCAGGACCCTGGGGGAAAGGGCCAGCGCCCGCGCCAGGGCGACACGCTGCTTCTCCCCGCCGCTCAGGTGCTTGGGGTAGCGCTCGGCGAGGTGGCTTATTTTCATCAGGTGCAAAAGCTCCTCCACCCGCTCCTTAACACCATCGCGGGGCGGCTTGCGGGCTTTCAGCCCGTAGGCGATGTTAGCCGAAACATCCAGGTGGGGGAACAAAAAAAGGTCCTGGAAGAGGTAGCCCACCCCCCGCTTGCTGGCGGGCAGCTTATCCACCCGCTGGCTGTCGAAGAGCACCGAGCCGTCGTAATCGGTCAGGCCGGCAATAATGTTGAGCAGCGTGGTCTTGCCCGCCCCGCTCGGCCCCAATAACACCAGCAACTCCCTGTCTCTTATCTCCAGCCCCACGTCGCGGCAGATATATTTACATATGTTTTCCAGCTTTATCGCGGGCACGTTACCTCCACTTGGCGGTCATCTTAGTTTCCAGGAACTCGAAAAACTTCTCGAAGGAAAGGCACATCACGGCTAAAACTATCAGGCAGACGATGATAATGTCGATGCGAATCAGGCTCTCCGCCTTCATCATCAGGGCGCCGATGCCGGTGGGGATAGCCACCATCTCGGCGGCGATTATCACCCGCCAGGCCATCCCCGCCTCCAGCCGGAACCCCGTAAAAATGTTGGGCAGGGCCAGGGGCATAACCACCGTGGTCAGAATCTTGATATCGGAAGCCCCCAGCGTCCGCGCCACCCGGATATAGTCTTTATCCACGTTCCGGATGCCGGTGACGGTGTTATAGAGGACGGGGAAGAAGGAGCAGATAAAGATAATGGTGATGGGCAGCATCTCGTTGATGCCTATCCAGAGCATGAGCAACGGCAGCCAGCCCAGGGCGGGTATGGGGTAGAGCAGGCTGACGATGGGGTGCAGCGCCTTGTTCAGCTTCTCCATCCAGCCCATGGCCGTGCCCACGACCAGACCGGCGATAGAGCCGGCGCAAAAGCCGATGAGCACCCTGGTTAAGCTGGCGAAAAAGTTGTCTCCCAGCACCCCGCTGGCGGTCAGGTTATAGAACTCCACCATCACCGTGGAGAAAGGGGGGAAGCTGAACTGCCCCGGGGTCAGGTTAAGCCTGGCGACTATCTCCCAGAGCGCCAGGAATATAAGCACCGGGACTATGCCCCACCCCGGTTTCAGTTTCTTGAGACTATTCAGCATCTATAAACCTTAAATCCAGTATTTCGCTGGCGTCGAAGCTGCTGGCTATATAGCCCAGCTCGGCCAGGTAGTCTATCATCTGCTGGACAACCTCCGGGTCGATGCTCAGCGTATAGTCCAGCCTCTCCATGGAGCGTAGCAAAGCCTCGGCGGTAATCTCCAGGCTGCCGGAGCTTTCGCCCAGCGCCTCGGGTATTATGTCGCCGCCGGCAATCTGCAGCTGTCGCGCCATAATCTCGGCGGCTTCCGGCATATGCCCGTTAGCCCAGTCGGTCGCCCGCTGCGACACCCTGATTAATCTTTCCACGACCTCGGGCTGGTTATCGAGCAGGTCCTGCTTGACCACCAGCACGCTGCCCTGCATATCGGGCCAGATATCCTGGCTCATCAGCAGCATCTCGAAGCCGTAGTCCTCGGCCATGGTCGCCCACTGTTCGGGGAGAAAGGCGGC
>DATKYX010000153.1:0-5074 GCA_035528255.1 Dehalococcoidales bacterium
CAGGCTTCGATATCTACTCGACCCTGCCCGGCAACGAATACGGTTATAAGACGGGCACTTCCTTCGCCACCGCCTACGTCAGCGGTCTGGCGGCTATCCTCTTCGGTACGCTGACCGATGCTAACGGCAACGGCCACCTGAACGATGAGGTCCAGGCGGCGCTGGAGAACGGCTGCCAGCAGGTCAGCGGTTTTGCAACGGGTTACGGGCTTATAGACGCCGCCAGCCTGGCCGGCAGTCTTTAACCCATCCCAAAACTAAAGAGCAGGCAACGGGGTAAAACTCCGTTTCAGGCGACGGGGTTTTACCCCGATATGAATAGGGTATCAACGTTTTGACCGATTTCGGCAGGCGTTGGTACCCTTTTTTTAAAGTCCCCGGTTATGCCTGAGGGATAGTTAAAGTTAGCTAAAGTCATCTTGACATCCCCCATTCATCCTACTATCGTATTGAGTAACATTAGTCTTGAGGTAGGTGAATGCCAGCAGCCTTGTTCGTGACTCTGAATGTTGTTGATGCTTTTTTAACTAAGACGGCTTTATCGATGGGGGCGGTGGAGTTTAATCCCGTAATGGCAACTATCGGCAGCAATATGCTGATCAAGGGCGTCATCGCTTTAGCCCTTGCCTTTCTCCTTTATTACTTCCGGCAGAGAAGGGTGTTGTGGCTGCTGAACATTGTCTTCTTCGGTATCGTCATGTGGAACCTGTCCATCTGCTTTATTATGACCAGTATCCCTTCCGCTTACACTATGCTCGGCATTCCCTTCTTCGGTTAAACCCCGCCTCTATTCCAGACTGTCCAGCATTTCCTGTAGTTCCTGGCGGCTGGTCATGTCGGCAACCGTGTTCAGGAAGTCCTTGATTGAAACGCTCTCTTCCCATAGCCTTTTCAGCTCGACGCCGATGGGGCTGACCGAGGTCGGGTCGTCGGCGTAAGCCCCGTGGAAGGCGAAGTAAGCCTGGTTCAGCTTCCTTATATAATAGCCCATCGAGAGCAGGTATTGGCGTTTCTCTTCCATAAACTCCTCGGCAAGCTCGATTTCCCCGTCGGCCAGGTAGGCGTCGACGGCTATTCTTATTTCTCTCATCTCGCGGTTAAAGTCGAAGCCGTCGTCCGAGGGGGGTGGGGTGCCGACTTCATAATCGGGGTAGAATTTGGCGAGGACGAGAGCGCCGATTTCGGCGCTGACGATGCCCGCCAGCGTTTCGTTCATGGTGGCGATTTCGTAGTCCCGTGAGATGCCGAGCAGGTCGAGCACATAGCGAAAGCCCAGGGGCTTGAGCGACAGGTACTGGTGCAGCCACTCCTCGACGGTGGCGTCGATGGTAAAGCTCAGGCTGGCGTCGTCGATGACCAGGGTGGGGTAAAGCGCCCCCGCCCCGCCCAGCGCCACCACCAGTGAGGAGACGCCCAGTGCGTCGGCTTCGGCTTCAATGCTCCCTCTTTCCTCCAGGGTGAGGTCGCCGCGCAGGTTTATCTCCCGCATGCTCTCTATATGGTCGCGAGGGGAAACGACCAGCAGGTAGGGCAACTTGCCCATGATAAAGTTGACCGGCGGGAAGGCAATCTTCAAGCCGATGCCTCCGTCCCAGGGATTGAAGATGCCCTGCTCGTTTAAGACCTCTCTTATCTGGTCGGCGATTATCCGCTCCACGCTGCCGACTAAAGCGGCGCGCTGCTCCTCAAGCTCGCTCAGCTCGGCTTCGAGCGCGGTGATATCGCCCGTCTCGTCGGTGGCAATCCACCACTCCAGGGCTCTTATCTGCCCGACCAGCGAGAAATACTCCAGCACCGTATCCGTGGGGCTTTCGATGTCAACGCCGCCGAGCCACTGCCTGGTTTCGTAGGCAAAAGCCCCCGCCTCCCATTTGACGAAGTTGAAGCGATAGGGCTTGACGATGGCGTTGAGGTTGTCGTCGAAGTCGGGGACGGCGGCGCAGCCCCCGCCGAGCATACAGACCAGGAGCAGGCTGAAAAGAAGAACTTTCAGCTTCAACGCAATTTCGCCTTTACCCGCTGCGCTATGGCCGAGAGGACGGGGCCCGTCTTTTCATTAATGACGATATCGGCGTGGGAGTCGTGGGGGGTGGGGGTGAGGTTGATGATAACCAGCCGGGCGCCGTTTTCCCGGGCGATGAGGGGCATCTGGGCGGCGGGATAGACCACCAGCGACGAGCCGACGGAGAGAAAAAGGTCGCAGGCGGATGCCGCCGCCTGCGCCTGGCGGGTTTCCTGTTCGGGCATGGGCTGGCCGAAGGAGACGGTGGCCGGCTTCATAATGCCGCCGCAGCTTTCGCAGCGCGGCACTTTAGTTCCGGCATCGAGTTGTGCCTGTATTGGCTCCCGGGGATACCTTTGCCCGCACTCGAGGCAGTTGACCCACTTCATGGTGCCGTGCAGCTCGATGACCTTTTCTTCGGGCACCCCCGCTCTCTGGTGCAGGCTGTCGATATTCTGGGTGATGACGCAGTCCAGCTTGCCCATATGATAGAATTCGGCGATGGCATTATGACCGGGGTTGGGCTGGGCACCGGCTATCTCGGGCCAGAGCGCCCGCGAGAACTGCCAGTATTTTTCCCGGCCCCCCTCGCTGGCCATAAAGGTCTGGTAGTTAAGCTCGCCGGGGTCGAAGCGGTCCCAGATTCCCCCGGGGCTGCGAAAATCGGATATGCCCGATTCGGTGCTGACCCCCGCCCCGGTAAAGACCACCAGTTTCTTCGATTCCAGGACCATCTCGGCGACGGTATCGATCTGTTCCATCTACGACCTCCCTGGCTGCGCGGCTTGAATGTTCAATGCTATAATAACCCTAAACATACCCCGATGTTAAGTTTTCAGTGAAACGATGAAAGATTATTATAAGATTCTGGACGTCCCCGAGAACGCCAGTCAGGCGGAGATAAAAAAGGCTTTTCGCAAGCTCGCTTTTAAGTATCACCCCGACACCAACCCCGGCAAGGAGCAGGAAGCCACCGAGCGCTTTAAGGAGATAAACGAGGCTTACGGCGTGCTCGGCGACGAGAACAGAAGGCGGCAGTATGACCTCGCCGGCAAGGGGCGGTTCGCCGGCGCCGGCTATTCCCAGCAGGATATATTCCGCCAGACCTTTTCCAACCGCGCCACCTACGAAGAGCTGAGCCGGATGTTCGCTCAGGCCGGGCTCAGGTTCGACGCCGACTTCCTTAATAATATGTTCTTCGGGGGGAGGGGTTTCGCCGCTCAGCAGGGTTATCAATATACCACCGTCTCCAGCTATAAGCCGAACTGGCTGGAGAGACAGATTAACAAGGCGGCGGCTAGGATGAGCCGCTTTGCCTTTAAGCGGCTCTTCGGCGTCGATATTCAGCCATCGGTAGCGCTCGATAAGCACACCGAGCTTGAGATTCCCCGCGCCGAGGCTGATAAGGGGAGCGAAAGACAGGTTGTCTATAAGAGGAACGGGCGCAAGAAGAAGCTGATGGTTAAGATTCCGGCGGGGATTAAGCCGGGGACTAAAATCAGGCTCCGGGGCATGGGCGATAAGAAGGGCAAGAAATCGGGCGACCTTTACCTCCACGTAAAGATTAAAGACTAGTATTTTTCTCCTAAACGTATTGACAATCCCATCATTCAATGCCAATATATGTAGTAATACAATACAGTAGGTAAACGACAGTTCCATGAAAAGACAATACAGCGAACAGCTGAAAAAGGGTGTCACCGAGACCGCTCTGCTCTATCTAATCAACGAAGTGCAGACCTACGGCTATAGCATCATCAAGGAACTGGAAAAAAGAACCACCGGCTATCTCAAGCTCAAGGGGGGCACCATCTACCCCGCCCTCCAGCGCCTGGAAATCAAGGGGCTGGTGAAGAGCTGGCAGCAGTGGACTACCGAACGCCGTGCCCGGAGATACTACAAGATAACCGACAAGGGGCGGCAGTTCCTGGTCAAGAGGCTGGTGGAGTGGCAGGACTTTTCCCTGGCGGTCAGTACGCTTATGGGCATAAGCGATACCGCCAAAGCCACGTCCCCGAACACGACTTAACGTTTATCCCACCGAAATATTCTGGAGGTAACAGCATGGCTAAAGTAGGCGTAGTCGCCGATACGGCGGCTTCTATCCCCGAAGACCTGATTAAGAAATACGGAATTACCATGGTCCCCTTGATAACTGTTTTTGAAGATAAGAGCTACCGGGACGGTATAGACCTGAAAGAGGCGTCGCAACTTTTCGATCTGGTAAATAAAGCGGATAAGTTTCCCAGCTCTTCCGCGCCGCCGCCGGCCGATTACCTCGACTTATACCGAAAGCTGGCTCAGGATAAGGTGGATGGTATTCTCTCTATAACGATATCGACGGGCTTGAGCGTGTGCTTTGATTCCGCCACTCAGGCTAAGCAGATGGCAAAAAAAGAGCTACCCGGTGTCAGGGTAGAGGTATTAGACTCCAAAACGACGTTGGGCGGTTTCGGCATGATAGTGCTGGCGGCGGCCAGGGCTGCCGCCGAGGGCAAGGACCTGGACCAGGTCATCAAAGCCGCCAGCGAGGTCAAGGACAAGTTGAACTGTATTATCCTCTTCGACACGCTTTCCTACCTGGCTAAGAGCGGGCGTATTGGTCGGGCGAATGCTTTGATGGGCACTATACTGAGCATAAAGCCCATTGCCGAAATACCTCCCTCAATAGGGACGGTGGAACCGGTGACCAGGGTCAGGACCCGGCCCAAGGCGCTAAAGTACCTTTTGGAGATAGTCCGGCGCCGGTCGAAGCCCGGTGACAAGATTCATTTCCTTGTGGAGCACACCGTTACGGCTGAAGAAGCCAAGAAGTTAATAAAAATGCTCAACGAGGAGTTTGATTGCGCCGAGATCCTAAGCTGTGATACCCAGCCCGTGGCGGCCTTGAAGATCGGCCCCAAGAGTATCGGGCTGACCTTCTACAGCAATTAGCTTATATCTCCGCTTCATTACTGGCGGCATCGAGCAGGAGAAATTTTACCTCGCCGCCGCAGAACTCTTTGACTAAGCCGGCCAGCTCTTCGGTTATGGCGCCGGCTTCGCCCCTGGCCACGGGGGGCAGGCAGTCCA
>DATKYX010000154.1:0-7055 GCA_035528255.1 Dehalococcoidales bacterium
GCGGAGGAGCTGGAGGAGCTGGAGGAGCTGGCCTGCCCCGGCTGCGGCAGTTGCGCTGGCATGTTTACCGCCAATACCATGAACTGCCTGACCGAAGCCCTGGGCATGGGTCTGCCCGGCAACGGCACTATACCCGCCGTCGATGCACGGCGAACGCAACTGGCCCAAAAAGCGGGGCAGCAGGTTATGAAGTTGCTGGCGGACGACATCCGCCCCCGGGATATCGTAACCGGTGAGGCTATCCATAACGCCTTTAGCGTCGATATGGCGCTGGGCGGCAGCACCAATTCCGTCCTGCACCTCATGGCAATAGCCCACGAAGCCGGGGTCGAATTCCCGCTGGCGACGGTAAACGAGATAAGCCAGCGCACCCCCCACCTCGCCAAAATGAGGCCGAGCGGGGAATATCACATCGAGGATTTAGACCGTGCCGGCGGCATACCCGCCGTAATGAAAGAGCTGGAGGGGCTGTTGCACTTAAAGGCAAAAACGGTTTCGGGAAAATCGCTGGCGGGCGTTATCGCCGACAGCCATAACCACGCCAAAGAGGTTATACGGCCCTTTGCCCGCGCCCATTCCGCTATCGGCGGCATCGCCGTTCTCTTCGGCAACCTGGCGCCGGAAGGCGCCGTGGTCAAGAGGGCGGCGGTAGCCGAGGAGATGATGTTTCACCAGGGGCCGGCGCGCGTCTTCGACTCCGAGGAAGAAGCCACCAAAGCCATTATGCATAAGAGAATAAAGCCGGGTGACGTGGTCGTCATCCGCTACGAGGGACCCAAAGGGGGCCCGGGGATGAGGGAGATGCTCACCCCCACCGCCCTTCTCAGCGGCATGGGCATGGATAAAGAGGTCGCCCTTATTACCGACGGGCGCTTTTCCGGGGCGACGCGGGGGGCGGCTATCGGCCATGTCTCCCCCGAAGCCGCCAGCCGCGGGCCCATCGCCGCCCTGCAGGACGGCGACATCATAAAAATCGATATCGCCCATCAACGGCTCGACGTCGAGCTTTCCGATAAAGAGATAGAAAAACGCCTGTCGAAGCTGGCCGAGTTCGAGCCTAAAGTGAAGAGCGGCTACCTGCGGCGCTATGCCGAGAAGGTAAGCTCCGCCAGTACCGGCGCGGTGTTCAGCGAATAAAGGAGCATAACTTATGAAAATGACCGGAGCACAGATGGTATGCGAGAGCCTGGTGAGGGAAGGGGTAGAGGTTATCTTCGGCATCCTGGGCGGGTCTGTCCTGCCCCTGTATGATGTCCTCCCCCAGTACCCCCAGCTCCGCCATATCCTGGTGCGCCATGAGCAGGGTGCCGCCCACGCCGCCGACGGCTATGCCCGGGCAACGGGGAAGGTGGGGGTATGTTTCGCCACCTCCGGGCCCGGGGCTACCAACCTGGTAACCGGCATCGCCAACGCCCACCTAGACTCGGCACCGATGATAGCTATAACCGGGCAGGTCGCCCGACCCTTTATCGGTAAGGACGCCTTCCAGGAGGTGGATATTACCGGCATTACCCTGCCCATTACCAAGCATAACTACCTGGTGATGGACGCCGCTTCAATACCAGCGATAATGAAGGAGGCCTTTTACCTGGCGGGGACGGGGCGGCCGGGGCCGGTGCTTATTGACTTACCGCGCGATGTTCAGCAGGAGCAGGCGGAGTTTAACTACCCGGAACGGATCAACCTGCCCCAGTACAAGCCGACCCTGCAGGGACACCCGGCGCAGATTAAGAAGGCGGCCAGGCTGATAGGCGAGTCCCAGCGACCGTTGATTATCGCCGGACGGGGGATAACTATCTCCAGGGCTTTCGCCGAGCTTAAAGAGCTGGTGGAGAAGGCGCAAATACCGGTGGTGACCACGCTGCTGGGCACCAGCTGTTTCCCCGAGTCCCACGCCCTGAGCTACGGGATGCTGGGCATGCACGGCATGGCTTACGCCAACATGGCGGTTGACGCCGCCGACCTTATTATCGCCATCGGCATGAGGTTCGACGATAGGGCGACGGCTAGGGTAAGCGGTTTCGCCCCCCACGCCCACATAATTCATATCGATATCGATCCCGCCGAGATCGGCAAAAACGTCCGCGTCGATGTACCTATCGTCGGCGATGTTAAAGCCGTTCTCGGGGAATTGAATAAGCTGGTTGATAAAGCCAAACATATCGACTGGGTCAATAAGCTCGACGTGTGGCGCAAAGAGCACCCGTCGCTGCTTATCAGGGAAGGCAAAAGTCTCCTGCCCCAGTACGTTGTCCGCCAGATTTACGAGGAGACCAAGGGCGATGCGATTATCGTTACCGGGGTGGGGCAGCACCAGATGTGGGCCGCCCAGCACTACTGGTACGATAAGCCCAATACGTTTATTTCGTCGGGCGGGTTGGGAACTATGGGCTTCGGCCTGCCCGCGGCTATGGGGGCCAAAATCGGTTGCCCCGACAGCACCGTCTGGTGCATCGACGGCGACGGCAGCCTCCAGATGACGATACAGGAGCTGGCCACCATCGCCCAGGAGAAGGTAGGAGTCAAGATAGCCGTCATCCACAACACCTACCTGGGGATGGTCAGGCAGTGGCAGGAGCTTTTCTACGACAAGCGTTATGTCGCCACGCCGCTATCCAGCCCCGACTTCGTCAAGATTGCCGAGGCTTACGGAATACCCGCTTTAAGGGTGGATTGCCGCGAAGATGTGGCGCCGGCCATCCGGAAGGCGATGGCGGAGCCGGGCCCCTTCCTGATTGATTTTATCGTCGAACCGGAAGAGAATGTCTATCCGATGGTGCCGCCGGGGGCGGCTCTGGCCGAGGTCATCGAGGAACCGCGAAAAGAGGCTAAAGCCATTAAGGATTCGGCCAAACTCCCGGTGAGCAATATCTAAAGCCGAGAAAAAGAGGTGCAGCATGGCTACGACCAAGCATATCCTGGTAGCTCTGGTGGAGGATAAGCCCGGGGTGCTCAACCGCATGGCGAGCCTTTTCCGCCGGCGGGGCTTCAATATCGACAGCATCGCCGTGGGGCATAGTGAAATACCCCACATGTCGCGCATGACCTTTGTCGTCAACGGGCCGGCCACGGTGGTGGAACAGGTCAGGAAGCAGCTGGATAAGGTGGTGGAAACGGTCAAGGTCTCCGATATCACCGGGGATAATGTTATTACGCGGGAACTGGCTTTCATCAAGGTAAAAGCCAACTCGACCAACCGCAGCGAGCTTATCCAGATTGTGGATATCTTCCGGGCCAACATCGTCGATGTCGCCCCCGATTCGGTGATTATCGAGGCTACCGGCGACGAGGAAAAGATAAACTCCCTGTTCAACCTGGTTCGCGGCTTCGGCATCAAGGAAATCTCCCGCACCGGTCGTATCGCCATGACCCGAGGCGGCTCGGGACCCCTGCCGGTAACAAAAAAGCCGCCCAAAACTCAGGCTAAAGGGCAGAAAAAGGCAAATAAATAGAAGGAGTCGAACTATGGCCAAGATATACTATGATAAAGATTGCAACCTGAAATTGCTCGATGGCAAAGTGGTCGGCATCGTCGGCTACGGGAGCCAGGGTCACGCCCACGCCCAGAACCTGAGGGACAGCGGCGCCAAGGTAATAGTGGCCGAAGCCAAGGGCAGCCCGGGCTGGAAGAGCGCCCACGAAGCGGGCTTTAAGGTGATGGCGGCCGACGACATGACTAAAGAAGCCGACATTATCGTCATGCTGGCGCCGGATAACTTGCAACAGGCTATCTACCGCAGCTCGATTGAAAAGGGCATGGCCAAGGGAAAGATGCTCATGTTCGCCCACGGCTTTAATATTCACTACGGGCAGATTGTGCCCCCCGCCGATATCGATGTCGCCATGATTGCCCCCAAGTGCCCCGGGCACATGCTGAGGCAGCTTTACACCGAGGGCGCGGGCGCGCCGGCGATAGTGGCCGTCCACCAGGACGCCACGGGCAAAGCGCTGGCTATCGCCCTCGCCTACGCCCAGGGTATCGGCTGCGGGCGGGCGGGGGTTATCGAGACCACCTTCGCCGAGGAAACCGAGACCGACCTCTTCGGCGAACAGACCGTGCTCTGCGGCGGGATTTCATCGCTGATAAAGGCCGGCTTCGAAACACTGATCGAGGCGGGCTACCAGCCGGAGATTGCCTATTTCGAGGTCTGCAACGAGCTTAAGCTCATCATCGACCTCATCTACAAGGGCGGTTTGAGCTATATGCGCTACTCGGTGAGCGACACCGCCGAGTACGGCGACTACACCCGCGGGCCCAGGGTCATCGACGACATGGTCAAAGAAGAAATGATGAACATCCTGGCCGAGATCCAGGACGGCACCTTCGCCAGGGAGTGGATACTGGAGAACCAGGCCGGGCGCCCGGTCTATAATGCGCTAAAGCGCATGGACGAGGAGCACCCGCTGGAGCTGGTGGGCCAGCAGCTCAGAGAGATGATGCCCTGGCTCAAGAAATAAATAAAAGTCTCTGGTTATAAAATGCATTACGACAAGCGTTCCTTTTACGGGAGAAAGAAACTCATCCTTACCCTCCCCTCTCCGTCACCGGGGAGGGGATACGGCGCTGTGAGAAAATATTTCTCCCGAGGAGGAAGCAATGGCTAAGTCAAAAGATAAGGTAATCATATTCGATACCACGCTGCGGGACGGGGAACAGGCGGCGGGGGGGACGCTTAACGCCCAGGAGAAGCTGGGGATAGCCCAGCAGCTGGAAAGGCTCGATGTCGATGTTATCGAGGCGGGCTTTCCCATAAGCTCTCCCGGCGACTTCGAGGCGGTCAGGCTCATCGCCAAAGAGGTGCGCAAGCCCATAATCTGCGGGCTGGCGCGCGCCCACCCCAAAGATATAGACCGCGCCTGGGAAGCCATCAAGGAGGCGGCGCGCCCGCGCATACACGTATTTTTATCGTCATCGGATATACACCTCGGCCACCAGTTAAAGAAGAGCCGAGAAGAGGTTTTACAGACCGCCACCGAGATGGTGAAGCGGGCCAAGAAATATACCGACGACATCGAGTTTTCGCCGATGGACGCCAGCCGCACCGTGCCGGAATATCTCTACCAGATATTGCGAGCGGTCATCGACGCCGGCGCCACCACGGTGAACATACCCGACACCGTGGGCTACGCCATCCCTGACGAGTTCGGCAACCTCATCGAGGGCATCATGAAGAACGTGCCCAATATCGCTAAGGCTGTCGTCAGCGTTCACTGCCACGACGATTTAGGGCTGGCCGTCGCCAACAGCCTGGAGGCGGTGCGGCGGGGAGCCCGGCAGGTGGAATGCACCGTCAACGGTATCGGGGAGAGGGCGGGCAATGCCTCCATGGAGGAAATCGTCATGGCGATTAACACCCGCCAGGACTTTTTCCACCTGACCACCCAGATTAACACCAACCAGATATATAAAGCCAGCCGCCTGGTCAGCGACCTGACCGGCTTCGTCGTCCAGCCCAACAAAGCCATCGTCGGGGCTAACGCCTTCCGCCACGAGTCGGGCATTCACCAGGACGGCGTTATCAAGATGCCCATAACCTACGAAATCATGGACCCCAAATCGGTGGGCATACCGTCTTCGACTCTGGTGCTGGGCAAGCTCAGCGGGCGCCACGCCTTCAAGGAGCATTTGGCGGAGCTGGGCTACAGCCTGAA
The DNA here is from genome assembly GCA_035528255.1 of Dehalococcoidales bacterium. Taxonomy (GTDB): domain Bacteria; phylum Chloroflexota; class Dehalococcoidia; order Dehalococcoidales; family BS750m-G39; genus E44-bin88. The sequence goes on from DATKYX010000154.1 coordinate 5,653, forward strand.
CGAGGAGGACTTCAACCGCGCCTTCACCGCCTTTAAGGAGCTGGCCGATAAAAAGAAGGGCGTCACCGACAGGGACATCGAATCGGTTATCGCCGAGGAGCAGCGCACCGTCTCCGAGCAATACCATCTCGACAGGGTCCAGATTTCCTGCGGCGACCGGGGTATCCCCACCGCCGCCGTCAGCCTCATCGGCCCCGGGGGCGAGATTCTATCCGACGCCGCCCTGGGCACGGGACCCGTCGATGCCGTCTACAAGGCAATCAATAGAATAGTCGACGTGCCCAACGAGCTTACCGAGTTCACCGTTAAGTCGGTAACCGAGGGCATCGACGCCATCGGCGAGGTCTTGATAAGAATAGAGAGCGAGGGCATAACCTATACCGGGCGGGGCGCCGACACCGATATTATCGTCGCCAGCGCCAAAGCCTACATGAACGCCCTCAACCGGCTGCTGGCTACCAAGAAATAACTCGGGGAGAAAGGAAGCTACATTGACTTTAGCCGAGAAGATACTGGCGGCTCACGCCAACAAGAAAAAGGCGAGCCCCGGAGATTTTATCAACGTCCGGGTCGACCTGGTCATGTCCAACGACATCACCGCCCCCATCGCCATCAGGGAGTTCCATAAGCTGGGGGTAAAGCGGGTCTTCGACCCGGAAAAGGTGGTGATGGTGCCCGACCACTTCGTCCCCAACAAGGACATCGCCTCCGCCGAACAGGCCAAGCTGATGCGGGAGTTCGCCCACAAGCAGGGCATCATATACTTCGAAGTGGGCGAGATGGGCATCGAGCACGTTCTCCTGCCCGAGCAGGGGCTGGTGCTGCCCGGTGAAGTGGTTATCGGGGCTGACTCCCACACCTGCACCTACGGCGCCCTGGGCGCGTTCGCCACCGGCATGGGCTCCACCGATATCGCCGCCGCCATGGCTACGGGCGATATCTGGATGAAGGTGCCCCCGACCATAAAGCTGGTCTATAACGGCAAGCTGGAGAAATGGGTCGGCGGCAAAGACCTTATCCTTCATACCATCGGCGATATCGGCGTTGACGGCGCCCTCTATTCGGCGATGGAGTTCAGCGGCGAGGCGATAGAGTCTTTATCGATTGACGGGCGCTTCACCATGGCTAACATGGCTGTCGAAGCCGGGGGCAAAGCCGGGCTCTTCGGGGTGGACAACAAGACGCAACTTTATGTCAAATCACGCGCCGAACGCCCCTACCTGGTCTATGAGCCCGACAGCGACGCCGAGTATTCCCGCGTCATCGAGTACGATGTCAGCACTATCGAGCCCCAGGTCGCCCTGCCCCACTCCCCGGCCAACAGCCAGCCCATCAGCAAGCTGAAGAATATAAAAATCAACCAGGCGGTAATCGGCAGTTGCACCAACGGCCGCCTCGAAGAC
>DATKYX010000155.1:0-2309 GCA_035528255.1 Dehalococcoidales bacterium
TGCTGGACCTTTGCTACGACGAAGACTTCAACGCCGCCGTTGACTTTAACGTGGTGATGACCAGCCGTAGGGAGTTCGTCGAGTTACAGGGCACGGCCGAGGGCAAGCCCTTCTCCAAGGAGACCGTTGACTCGCTGATAACCCTGGCCGAGAAGGGTATCGAGCAGCTCTTCGAGATTCAGCAGACCGCCCTGCAGATGATTTAGCTCAGGGCCTTACCTGCCCGCTGCCGAAGATAATCCACTTGTAGCTGGTCAGCTCCCTGACCCCCAGAGGCCCGCGGGCGTGGAACTTCTGGGTGCTTATGCCCACCTCCGCCCCCAGCCCGAACTGAGAGCCGTCGGTAAAGCGCGTGCTGGCGTTGGCATAGACGGCGGCGGCATCCACCTCGTTCAGGAAGCGCATGGCCGCGCCGTATTCCTCGGTGAGAATAGCCTCGGAGTGCCCCGAGCCGTAGCGCTCGATGTGCTCCAGCGCCTCGTCCAGCGAGTCCACGACCTTAATCGCCGCCACCAGGGCCAGAAACTCCTTGCCCCAGTCTTCTTCGGTGGCCGCTTTCAGCTTCAATGAGGAATCGGATTTAAGAATAGCCATCGCCCGCTGGTCGCAGTGCATTTCCACGCCGGCTTTAGCCAGCTCCGCCGCCGCCAGGGGCAAATACTTGGGGGCGATATCGGCGTGGACGAGAACGGTATCCAGGGCGTTACAGACGGTGGGGCGTTGCACCTTGGCGTTAAAGACAATGGCCACCGCCCTATCTATATCGGCGCTCTTATCGACATAGGTGTGGCAGACGCCGATGCCCCCCGCCACCACGGGCATGGCGGCGTTATCCTTGACCAGCTTTATCAGGCCGGCCCCGCCGCGGGGGATAACCAGGTCGATATACTGGCGGAGCTGGAGCATGTCGTCAACCAGCTTGCGGTCGGTATTTTCGATAAACTGCACGGCGCCGTCGGGGACGCCGGCTCGCGTGGCCGCCTCCTGGACGACCTTAGCCAGGGCGCTGTTGGAGTGGACGGCTTCCCTGCCCCCCCTCAGGATAATGGCGTTGCCCGACTTGAGGCAAAGGGCGGAGATGTCTATGGTAACGTTGGGGCGGCTCTCGTAGATGGCGCCGATGACCCCCAGCGGCACCCGCCTCTTGCCCAGCAGTAAGCCGTTGGGCAGAGTGCGCATATCGAACTGCTCGCCCACCGGGTCGGGCAATGCCGCCACCGACAGCACGTCGGCGGCGATGGCTTGAAGGCGCCCGGCGTCGAGCATGAGCCGGTCGAGCATGGCGGCGTTCATCCCCGAAGCCTGAGCCTCTTTATAGTCGATTTGATTTGCCGCCAGTATCTCTTTCTGCTTGGACAGGATGTCGGCTGAAATGTTATGTAAAGCTTTGTTCTTGATTTCAGCCGAGAGGTAAGCCATGCGGCGCGAAGCCGCCTTGGCCGCCTTAGCCTTGGTTTCCAGTTCCGCCTTGGCTGATGTCATTTTTGCCCCCTATTCCGTTGGTTTTTCGAGCCGCCCGATGCCCCGGAAATAGTAGCTGTATGTCGGCGGCACGGTGGGCATCACCCGGTTGACCATCTTCTTGATATAGCAGTTACCTCGGCACCCGTCGTCCAGTTCGATTACATAGCCCTCGCCTTCGCTAAAGCGCCGATGCTCCTTGAGGGTGAACTCGCCCCTCCAGCCCGATGGCGATTCGACATAGAAGCGGTATTTAATACCGATGGGTGCCTGTTCACCTCTGGGAAAATAAAGTTTGCCGATGCCTGTTCTTACCATATATTTCTATAGCACTACCATTTCTAGACCACTACCAGGTTATTGCGGTGCACCACTTCCGAGCCGTAATCGTAGCCGAGAAGAGTGGTAATCTTCTCCGAGTGGGCGCCCTTGATGACGGCGATTTCCTTCGAGCTATAGTTGGCGATGCCGCAAGCCAGCCGACAGCCCTCGGCGTCGCAGATGTTGACGATGTCGCCGCGCCTGAACCTGCCTTCGACCTCTTTTATGCCCGCCGCCAGCAGGCTCCGCTTCTGGTCTTTCAGGGCCAGCACCGCCCCCGAATCCACCACCAGCTTGCCCTTGGTGGAAAGTCCGCTGAGCATCCAGCGCTGGCGGCTCTCCAGGCGGTTGGTTACGGGCAAAAAGCGGGTGCCGATAGCCTCGCCCCCGACCAGCCTTGAGATAACATCGGGCTCCCGGCCGTCGGCGATAATCACCGTTACTCCGGAAGAAGTAGCCATCTTAGCCGCCTCCACCTTGGCCTTCATACCGCCGGTGCCGACTTTACTGGGGGTATCCGCCGCCAG
>DATKYX010000156.1:0-2304 GCA_035528255.1 Dehalococcoidales bacterium
CTATAACCCCAACCCGGTGAAAAACTCCCCCTTCGAGTGCGGCATGGAAACCATCGGCACGAGCTGGGTCCAGTTCAACTTCCGCTACTACTTCTACGCGCTGGTCTTCATCGCCCTCGACGTGATGGTGGTCTTCCTCTACCCCTGGGCGGTGCAGCTCAGGGAGCTGGGCTTTCCCGGGTTTTTCGCCGTGCTCATTTTCATCGGCATAATTATCGTCGGCTATCTCTACGCCTGGAAGAAGAAGGTACTGGAATGGAAATAGAAGAGGTCTATTCCCGCCAAAAGATTGACGAGGCTGAGGGCAGGCAGATAAACGAGCTGATGGCCCGCAGCCAGGGCATTATCCCCGACCCCGACGAGTGGCTGGACGATGAACTAAAGCGCAACATCATGGTCACCTCGGTGGACGCCGTGCTCGACTGGGCGAGGCGCACCTCCCTCTGGCCCGTGGTCTGTTTTCCCGCCTGCTGCGCCTTTGAGTTTATCACCACCGAGGCGTCCCGCTTCGACCTCTCCCGCTTCGGCATGGAGATTGTGCGCGCCTCCCCCCGCCAGGGCGACCTCATGATTACGGCGGGCACGCTGACCTGGAAGATGGCGCCCCAGGTAAAGCGCATCTACGAACAGATGGCCGAGCCCAAGTGGGTCATCGCCATGGGGGCCTGCGCCATCAGCGGCGGCATCTTTCGCTCCTCCTACAGCGTGGTGCCGGGCTATAACCACATCATTCCCGTCGATGTCTACGTGCCGGGCTGCCCCCCCCGCCCCGAAGCCCTGATTCACGGCATACAGATGCTGCATAAGAAGATAGGCAAGAAGAGCCTTATCGAGGAGACTAAATAAAAGATGACGACGGCTCTTTCCGGTAGCAAGATAGCCAGGCAGATAGCCAGGAAATTCCCCGGCGCCGTTATCGAATCGGGAGCCGACAGCCTGCTGCTCAAGGCCGGGTCGCTCCTGACGGTAGCCGAATACCTGAATACCGCCCCCGACCTCGCCTTCGACTATCTTAACTATGTTACCGCTACCGACTACTACGACTATTTCGAGGTGGTCTATCAGCTCACCTCGCTCAAGCATAACCACGGGCTGGTGTTAAAAGTCCGCTGTTACGACCGGGAAAATCCCGCCCTGCCCTCGGTGGTCGCCATCTGGCAGGGCGCCGACTTCCAGGAAAGGGAGATTTTCGACCTGCTCGGCATCGGCTTCGAGGGCCACCCCAATCTCAGGCGCATCGTCCTCTGGGAGGGCTTCGAAGGCCACCCCTTAAGGAAAGATTTTCTATGACGACGACCAGAGAAATAACCCTCCAGACCGAACCCTTCGTGGTCAATATCGGCCCCGCCCACCCCAGCACCCACGGGGTCTTCCGCATGCTCACTACCCTCGACGGCGAGGTCATCGTCAATATGGAACCCGTCTTCGGCTACCTCCACCGCGGCATCGAAAAGCTGGCCGAGGAGCGCACCTACGGCGGCTGCGTCCCCCTCACCGACCGGCTCGACTATCTGGCCTCGATGAGCAACAACCTGGCTTACTGTCTGGCGGTGGAAAAGCTGGCCGGGATTGGCGTCCCCGAGCGGGCGGAATACATACGGGTGATTATGGCCGAGCTGCAGCGCGTGGCCAGCCACCTCTGCGCCGTCGGCTTCTTCCTCAACGACTGCGGCGCCTTTATGACCCCCGTCCTCTATATGCTCCGTGAAAGAGAAAAGATTCTGGACCTCTTCGACATGGCCTGCGGCCAGCGCCTCACCTACAACTATATGCGGGTCGGCGGCGTCAGCCAGGACATCCCCGAAGAGTTTATCCCTGCGGCGAAGAAGTTCCTTAAAGAAATGCCGGGCTGGCTCGACGAGTACGAGCGGCTGCTCAAGCAAAACGAGATACTGCTGGCGCGCGCCAAGGGCGTCGGCATACTGACCAAGAAAATGGCGGTCAACACCTCGGCCAGCGGCCCCGTGCTCCGCGCCAGCGGCGTGGAGTGGGATATCCGCCGCGCCGACCCCTACTCCATCTACGACCGCTTTGAATTCGACATTCCCACCGGCAGCGCCGGTGATTGCTATGACCGCTACCGCGTCCGGGTCGAAGAGATGCGCCAGAGCCTGCGTATTTTAGAGCAGGCGATTAAAGACCTGCCCGGCGGCGAGGTCAGGAGCGAAGTGCCCCACCTTATCCGCCCCCCGGTTGGCGAAGCCTACGGCCATATTGAAACCCCCCGCGGTGAGCTCGGTTTCTACCTGGTTTCGGACGGCTCCATCGCCCCCTACCGCTTTCACGTGCGGGCGCCGACCTTCA